>NZ_RCVK01000373.1:0-12078 GCF_003667485.1 Micromonospora sp. BL1 | reverse complement strand
CCACGCACCCCGCCCTCACCTCGGCGATCATGAGGTTGGCGGCAGTTCATGCCCGTTTTGTCGCCGCCAACCTCATGATCGCCGAGGTGAGGGCGGGGTGCGTGGAGCAGTCACCCGGCCGGACGCCGTCGGCTCAGCGGGTGCTGACCGTGACGTTGCCGCTGGTGGCGGACGCTTCGAGCTGGACCGAGGCGGTCGGGTCGTCGGTGACGCGTACGTCGGTGTCGCCGGACGTCGCGGTGGCGCGCACCCGGTAGCGGCCCGCCGGTACGGCCAGGTCGACGTCTCCGCTCGTGGCGTGCACCCGGGCCGGTGCCGGCTGGTCCAGCTCGACGACGATGTTGCCGGAGGTGGTCTCCGCGTCGATCGCGGAGGCGAGCCGGCGGGCCTCGATGTCGCCGGAGCGGGCCCGCAGCCGCACCGGGCCGGCCGCCTGGACGACCCGGATGTTGCCCGACGTGGTGGACGCGCGGACCTCGCCGGTGGCGCCCCGGACGGTCAGGTCGCCGGAGCTGAGCGTGAACTCCACCGCGCCGACGTCGCTGAGGTCGACGTTGCCCGAGCCGGTGCCGCCGCGCACCACCACGCCGGGCGGCGCGGTCACCTCCCAGGAGATGCTGCACCGGTGCCCGCAGTCGGTGGGCAGGACCAGTTCGTCGCCCTTGATCTCGTACCGGCTGTTCGGCTCGTCGCCCTGGTAGCGGACCACGCGCTTGACGCGTACCTGGTCCGTGGGGCCGTTGGCCCGGACCACGACGTCGCCGGCGCCGTCGTCGTCCACGGTGATCTTGGTGATCTTCGTCCGCTCGGTCTGGTCGAAGTCGAGGCGGCGGAACGAGAGGGTGTCACACCCGGCGAGCACGATGAGGGCGGTGGCCGCGGTGGCGGCCACCACGCCACGTGCCTGGAATCCCGTGCGTGCCTGGAAACCCGCGCGGGGCCGGAAGACGTTGCGCGGCCGGCGACCCGTGCGCGGCCGGGGAGCGGTGCGGAGCGAAGCCATGGCCAGCACATTAGGTCCGGCCGAGCACCCGGCACATCGGGGATCGCCCGACCGTGCACCCCGAGCCGACCCTGAGATCGCACCCGGAGGGAGAATGGCCTGATGGCCGGGTACCGCCGACAGCTCTACCGCGACGACGCGGTGGTGCTGCGTGTGCAGAAGCTGGGCGAGTCCGACCGCATCATCACGCTGTTCACCCGCCGGCACGGCCGGTTGCGCGCGGTGGCCCGCGGCGTGCGGCGCACCACGAGCCGGTTCGGCGCGCGGCTGGAGCCGTTCGGGCACGTCGACCTCCAGCTCGCCGGTGACCCCAAGGGCAACCAGGGCAGCTCGCTGCACACCGTCAGCCAGGTCGAGGCGATCGAGCTGTACGGCAAGCGGTTCCTCGGCGACTACCCCCGCTACACGGCGGCCAGCGCGATCGCCGAGACCGCCGAGCGGCTCACCCCGGTCGAGCGCGAGCCGTCGCTGCGGCTGTTCCAGCTCACCCTCGGCGCGATGAAGTCGCTGGCCCGCGGCGAGCACGCCACCACGCTGGTGCTCGACGCGTACCTGCTGCGCGGCATGGCGTTCGCCGGCTGGGCGCCGGCGCTCGTCGCCTGCGCGGTCTGCGGCGAGCCGGGCCGGCACCGCGCGTTCTCCGTACCGGCCGGCGGCGCGGTCTGCCCGGACTGCCGCCCGCCCGGCGCCGCCCACCCCGCGCCGGCCACGCTGGAGCTGATGTCCGCGCTGACCTCCGGCGACTGGGGGTACGCCGACGCGGCCGAGACCGGCGTACGTCGGGAGTGCAGCGGGCTGGTCGCGGCGCACCTCCAGTGGCATCTGGAGCGCGCGCTACGCTCGCTGCCGCTGGTCGACCGGGGTGCCCCGGCGTCCGGCGCGGTCCCGCCGCCCGGCGGCGCGGGGCCGGATGTGGTCCCGCCGCGCTCCGGCGCCGGGCCCGTCGCCGGTGTGAACAGGGAGATGACCGAGTGATCCGATCGACGAGGGCGACCCGCCGCGAGCCGGTGCCGCCGACCCCGCACCCCTCCGGCGCCCGACCGCCGGCGCTGCCGCCCGCCGCGGTGCCCCGGCACGTCGCCATCGTGATGGACGGCAACGGCCGCTGGGCCAAGGAGCGCGGCCTGCCCCGCACCAAGGGCCACGAGCAGGGCGAGCACAGCCTGTTCGACGCCGTCGAGGGCGCGATCGAGATGGGCATCCCCTACCTGTCGGCGTACGCGTTCTCCACCGAGAACTGGCGGCGCTCGCCGGACGAGGTCCGCTTCCTGATGGGCTTCAACCGCGACGTCATCCGCCGCCGCCGCGACCAGCTCGTCGACCTGGGCGTACGCGTCGTCTGGTCGGGCCGCGCGGGCCGGCTGTGGAAGAGCGTCATCTCCGAGCTGCAGACCGCCGAGGAGATGTCGCGCGGCAACTCGACGCTGACGCTGCAGTTCTGCGTCAACTACGGCGGTCAGGCGGAGATCGCCGACGCCGCCGCCGGGATCGCCCGTGACGTCGCCGCCGGCAGGCTCGACCCCGCCAAGGTGAACGAGAAGACGATCGCCCGGTACCTCTACCACCCCGAGGTGCCCGAGGTCGACCTGTTCCTGCGCCCCTCGGGCGAGCAGCGCATCTCCAACTTCCTGCTCTGGCAGACCGCGTACGCCGAGCTGGTCTACCTGGACACGCTCTGGCCCGACTTCGACCGCCGCCACCTCTGGTACGCCTGCGAGCTGTACGCCCAGCGCGACCGCCGCTTCGGCGGGGCCCTGCCCAACCCGGTGGCACCGGGAGCCTGAGGTCACGCTTACCGACGCGCCGCGCTGGGTACGGATACCGGTAGACGACAAACGCGGAGGTGAACCACATGATTCAGAAGCGGATCGCGCAGTGGGCGGTCATGGCGGTCGCCGTGCCGCTGGCGGCGGCCGGCGCGCGCCGGCTCAGCCACACCCTGGAGGCCCGTCGCGGCCCGTCCGGGGTGAGCCGTCTGCTGACCAAGGGTGCCGACCTGGTCCGGCCGCAGAAGGCCAAGCGTCGCCGGTTCTTCTGACCGCGACGTTCGGCCCTGGTGGCCGCGGCCGGTATCCGGCCCGAGCGTGACGCCCCGCATCCGGCTTTCCCGCCGGGCGCGGGGCGTTTCCGCTCTACGATCGGCGCAGGGCGCGCCTCGCGCCCACCACGGGGGTGGAGGATGCGCGATCTCCGGTACGAGATGACTGCTGCCCTGGCCGCCGCCGACCTGGTGGAGCCGGCCCGCCGGGACGCTGTGGCCGCACTGTGCGCCGACGTGGCGCAGCGGTCGTGCGCCGACCTCGGGCACACCCCGGCGGTCCGCTCCGGTGAGATCGGCGAACTGGCGGCAGGCGAGCCGGCCGCCGGATGGGCGCCCGAGCCGGACGGTCAGCGGGCCTGGTGAGCGCGGGGTTCACGCCTCCACTTCGGAACGGTCGCCCGCCCAGAGCGTGTGGAACGAGCCGTCCCGGTCCACCCGGTGGTACGTGTGGGCGCCGAAGTTGTCCCGCAACCCCTGGATCAGCGCGGCCGGCAGCCGCTGCGCCCGCAGCGCGTCGAAGTAGGCCAGCGACGACCCGAAGGCCGGTGCCGGCACGCCCGCCCGGGCCGCGTCGGCCACCACCCGTCGCCAGGCCGGTACGCCGTCGCTGATCCGCTCGGCGAACCAGGGCGCGACGAGCAGCGTCGACAGGTCCGGCTCCGCGTCGTACGCCTCCCGGATCCGGTCCAGGAAACCGGCCCGGATGATGCAGCCGCCCCGCCAGATGGTGGCCGTACCGCCCAGGTCGATGTCCCAGTCGTACTCCCGGCTGCCGGCCCGGATGTGGTCGAAACCCTGCGCGTACGCGACGATCTTGCTGGCCAGCAGCGCGCGGCGCACGTCCTCGACGAACGTCTCCCGGTCGTCCACCTGCCACTTCTCGCCCGCGTCGCCGAACACGCGGCGGGCGGCCTCCCGCTGGCCGGCGTGGCCGGACAGCGACCGGGCGAACGTGGCCTCGGCGATCCCGGTGATCGGGATGCCGAGGTCGAGCGCGCTCTGCACGGTCCAGCGGCCGGTGCCCTTCTGCTCGGCCTGGTCGAGCACCACGTCCACGAACGCCTGGCCGGTCGCCGCGTCAGTGTGGCCGAGCACGTCGGCGGTGATCTCGATGAGGAACGACCCCAGCTCGCCGCCGTTCCACTCCCGGAAGATCTCCGCGATCTCCGCCGGGCTCGCCGACAGACCGGCCCGCAACAGGTCGTACGCCTCGGCGATGAGCTGCATGTCGGCGTACTCGATGCCGTTGTGCACCATCTTCACGAAGTGGCCCGCGCCGTCCGGCCCGATGTGCCGGCAGCAGGGCTCACCCTCCACCTGCGCGGCGATCTTCTCGAAGATCGGCCCCAGCTTGCGGTACGACTCGGCCGACCCGCCCGGCATGATGCTCGGCCCGAGCAGCGCGCCCTCCTCGCCGCCGGACACGCCGGTGCCGACGAAGTGCAGCCTGTGCTCGCGCAGGGCCTCCTCCCGGCGGCGGGTGTCGGCGAAGTGCGCGTTGCCGCAGTCGACGACGATGTCCCCCTCCTCCAGCAGCGGGACCAGCTCGTCGATCACCGCGTCGGTGGGCGCGCCGGCCTTCACCATCACGATCACCGCGCGGGGCCGCTCCAGCGAGCCGACGAAGTCCGCGAGCGACTCCGACGGCACGAACGTGCCCTCGTCGCCGTGCTCGGCCACGAGGCTGCGGGTGCGTTCCGGCGACCGGTTGTGCACCGCCACGGCGAAGCCGTTGCGGGCCAGGTTCCGGGCCAGGTTGCGGCCCATCACCGCCAGACCGGTGACCCCGATCTGCGCCGTCGCCTGCTCTGCCATGCGTACCGCCACCTCTCGTCCGTGCTGCCGTGCTGCGACCGTATCGCGGTCGTCGGGGGAGCGGGCGGGGACGTCGACAGGGCGTGACCGGCGGGTGGCCGTGCGTCTCGCGCGTTAATTCGGATGCGGGGCACCCGGCGGCGGGTTAGCGTTACGGCATGCGTAAGTGACGCCCCACCTCCGAGCCCGGTCCACCGCCTTCAGTGCCGTGGACCCGTCCTGCTCCGGGCGTCCGCATCCCTTCCCCGCCACCGTCGGTCGCGGTGTCTGTCGTGATCGGAACGCACCGGAGCCCTCGCTCGGCGCGTCCCCGGTCGGCGCGCCCGCACGACAGGAGGCCCGCGAATGCCCGCGAAGCGCAATCCGAAGAAGTCCCGCAAGCAGTCCTCGCCGCAGGTGACCGCGCCGACGCTCGACGCGCTCACCGTGGAGCCGCCCGCGATGGTGCTCCCGGCCGAGCCGGTGGTGCCCGCCGTGTCCGCGGTGGTGCGCTCCACCGAGCCGGCGGCGCCCACTGTGTCTCCGGATGCGGTGTCGGCAGTCCTGGCTGCGCCGACGGTGTCGCCCTCGGAGTCTCTGGAGACCCCGGTCCTGCCGGGCACATCCGCGACGCCGCCCAGATCGGGCCCACCGGCAGGGCGGCAGGCCCGGTTCACCGGGCGCAGTCAGCGCGCCGGCCAGACCCGGTTCTACGCCTTCCGCCGAAGCTGACCGACAGCCCCGTTCCCAGCCGGTCGCCCGCAACCAGATCCCCCCACCCGCCTGACGATCATGAGGTTGGCGGGGATGAAACGGGCGGCCGGTGCCGCCAACTTCATGATCAACGGGGTTGGCGGTCGAGAGGGCTGTAAGGAGTGAGCCCGCCCCGCCGGTGACGGCGGGGCGGGCTCACGGGGGTGAGGCAGGATCAGCAGGTGCCGATCCCGTTCCGGGCGGTGCAGTCGCAGCGCCGGATGCCGTTCACGCAGCGGCAGTACAGGTAGTAGGGCTTCCCGGACCTGCAGTCGCAGTAGGCACCCCAGCCCGGCGTGCAGGCGGTCGCCGCGGCGGCGGCCGTGGTCTTCGGGACGACCAGGCTGAGCACCCGGTCGCCCAGTGATTCGATCAGTCGGATCATCGGGCTCCTCCTTATCGATGTCCGTCCCGCCGGCAGGCAAGACTTCGATGATCATACATGTTTATGACGGTCGATGACCCGTTGAAGCGACCCTGCGTTTCACCACGCCGAGCACATCCGAGTGGGCGAAGTAGCCGACCTGCCGCGAATCGTGACTCGCCGCCCGGTTGTCGCCGATCAGCACCAGCAGCCCTGGCGGCACGGTCGCCGGCGCAACGCCCTCGCCCGGCACCCTTCCGGCGGCGGCCCCGGCCGGCGGGCCGACCGGCGACCCGCCCGGCCCGGGCAGGTCCGGTGGCACCGGATCGCCGGGCAGGGCCGCGATCCTCTTGATCAGCCAACCCTCGTCCAGGACCGGCCTGCCACCGCGGGACCGCCGCATCGGCACCCGCCGCTCGCCGGGCCATCCGGCGACCACGATCTGGCCGGTTCGCAGAGCCGAGGGCGGCACCCGCCGCACCAGCACCCGGTCCCCGGGGCGGTACGTGGGGAGCATGCTCTCACCCTGGACGGTGACCAGCACGTACCGCTCACGCAGCCACCACACCGCCGCGAACGGGGCCGCCACGGCTGCGACGAGCACGGCGGCCACGGCGATCGGCCGGGTCACAGTGCCTCCTCCGGTACCGGATCGAGCTGGTAGCCGTCGGCCTGACGACGGAACAGCTCGGCGTACGCGCCACCGGCCGCCAGCAGCCCGGTGTGCGTCCCCTGCTCGGCCACCCGCCCTTCGGCGAGCACCACGATCCGGTCGGCGTCGCGGATCGAACCGAGCCGGTGCGAGACGAGGACACTGGTACGGCCGGCCCGGTGGGCACGCAACGCGGTGTGCACCTCGTACTCGGCGTCGGGGTCCAGGCCGGAGCTGGGCTCGTCGAGGATCATCAGGTCGTGTTCCTCCCGCAGGTAGGCGCGGGCCAGGGCGATCCGCTGCCACTGCCCGCCGGAGAGGCGCACCCCGGTCTGCAGGTCACCCTGGTCCGACTCACCGAAGAAGATCCGGGTGAGCAGCGTGTCGTAGCCGTGCGGCAACGCCTCGATCACCGGATGCACCCCGGCCTTCCGGGCCGCCCGGACCAGCCGGTCCCGGTCGTCGGACACCGGAAGGTTGCCGACCCCGATGTTCTCCGCCGCGCTCAGGTCGTAGGCCATGTAGTCCTGGAAGACCGCACCGATCCGGCGGCGGAGCTCTGCCACGTCGAGGTCGCGCAGGTCGACGCCGTCCCAGAGGATCGCCCCCCGGCTCGGGTCGTAGAAGCGGCAGAGCAGCTTGACGATCGTGCTCTTGCCCGCACCGTTGAGCCCGACCAGTCCCACCGCCTGACCCGCCGGCAGGTGCAGGTCGACGCCGCGCAGCACCCAGGGCAGCTCGTCGCCGTAGCGGAACCAGACGTCCCGCAGCTCGATGCCCCGGCGCAGTGGCCGCACCGGCGCCGGATCGACGGCGAGCGGCAGATCCACCGGACCGCCGGCGATCACCGCGAAGTGGTCGAAGAGCAGCAGTTGCTCGTGCCCGCTGGCGACGGCACGCACCAGCGCGTTGAGCCCGGTCTGCACGCCCGCGAGCGCGGCGATCACGATCGAGACGTCGCCGACGGTCAGCTCGCCCGCGTACGCCGCCCGGACCGCCCAGAGCAGCCCGGCCCCGCCGACCACCGCCGCGAGCATCCCCAGCCCGCCCTGGACGAGCAGCTCCCGCCGGTCGACCCGGCGCAGCGCCTGGTTGGCCCGGCGTCGCTCCCGCAGCATCCGTCCGCGCAGGAAGTCCTCCAGCCCGAACAGCCGGATCTCCTTCGCCGCCTGCACGTCCTGGAGCAGATCCCGGTAGACGATCTCGGTGCGTTCCCACGGGCCGACCTGCCACTGCACCCGGGCACGCCGTCGGGCGAGGGCCAACTCGGCCAGGAACACGGGTACGGCGGCCAGCAGGACCAGGCCGGTGAGGGCCGGACTGAGCAGGGCGAGCGATCCGACGAAGCCGCCGACCAGCAGCACCCCGCGCACCAGGCCGAAGGCCGCCTCCACCAGTTGGACCGGCATGGCCGCGGCGTCCTGGGCCAACCGCAGCCGGTCCAGGAAGACCGGGTCCTCCAGCCGCGCCAACCCGACCTGGCGTCCCACCGAACGGTAGAGCTCGTCGTCGGCGACGAGGGCGACGTTCCGTCCGATCTCGCCGGTCAGATACGCGCCGAGCTGCGGCAGCAGGGCGGTGCCGAGCCCGGCGACGGCCAGCCCGGCCCCGGCGCCGAGCACCGTGCCCCAGGGCGCGCCGCTGCCGACCGCGTCCAGGACGACCTTGAGCAGCCAGGCGGTGACGATCGGCAGTACCCCGCTCGCCAGCGTGACCAGGCCGTAGGCGGTCGTGGTCAGGAGCGCCCCGCGTCGGACCAGGCGGGCACCCAGGGCGGCAGCGGCCACCAGCGGCCACCGTCGGCGGTCGGTCTGGCGAGGTGCTCCGCCCGGCGGCTCCCCGGGCGGTCGGGCCGACGGGCCGGGGGTGCCGGCGTCGCCCGGCGGACTCATCCGGCCACGGGGGCCGAGAGGTCTTCGATCAGGGAGCCGCTGGCGACGACGACGCCGGATTCGTCGATCAGGCCGATCGCCGGGAAGCCCTGCACCCCGAAGGCGGTGCAGAGCGGCCCTCCGTCGGACTCGACGACCACCCGTGCCACCGGGGTCAGCGCGGCGACGTACTCGCCGGCGGCGTCCCGGTCGCTCACCACGACCCCGACGACGTGGTCCCGGCCGCCGGGGTGCTCGGCGGCGTACCGGATGAACTGCGGCATGCGCTCCCGGCAGGGGGAGCAGTCCGGGGAGAAGAATGCGACGAGGGTGCGCCCGGTCAGCCCGTCCCGCGTGACGGTCACGTCGTCCTCGGTGACCGCCTGGAACTGCGAGACGGTGCTCCCGGCCCCGAGCATGATCTGGTCGCTGTGGCCGCGCCCGGCCTCGACAGCGGTGAGCCGTACGGTGTGCTCGCGGAGCCGCCTGATCACCCCGAAGGTGAGGATCAGATTCAGCAGGCCGATGATGCCGACGACGATGACGGCAGCGGCGAGATACGCCATGGGGTTGCTCCTTCGTGCTTGTCGGAGTGCTCGACTAACGCGGGGTCACTGGTCCACCGGCACCTCTGTGGTCGCCGTCGGGCACGCCGCGCCGACCGGCGGGGATCCGGGGACCGGGCCGCGCGGGCTGGGCGACGAAGAGGTCGGTGATGTCGTCGAACCACACGAAGAGCAGCCCGCCCACCGCACCGGCCACCGCGGCCACGGCGACGCCCGCGAGGGGCACGTCGCCGGTGGCGCCCGCGGCTGCCACTCCCACCAGCGCGGCGGTGGTCAGCAGGCCGTTGCGGAGCAGGTGTCGCCGGCCGAGCGGTGCGCCTGTCGCTCCGAAGCAGCGGCAGGCCACCCGTTGCCGGCGGCCCAGCGTGACGGCGATCCCGATGCTGAAGGCGACCAGGAGCAGGGCCGCGAGCACGTGGCCGAGTCGACGGGTCGGCGGCACCAGCAGCAGGACCGGGACGGCGGCTTCGGCCAGGCCGACCACACCGGCGGCGGCGGGGACGAGCCGCGCCGGCACCACCCGCATGGCGGCGAGCGAGGCGACGAACTCCTGCCAGGACGCGCGGCTGCGGACCTTGCCGGCTGTCGCGGCCAGGAAGACCACGCCGATCAGGCAACGCAGCGCGACGTCCAGGTGATCAAGCACCGGGTCAGGCTAACAATATCGACCACTGTCACGAAAGGAGATCGTCGATGTCCTGATCGGCGGGGTGGGTGGGAGGGGTCAGCCGATCAGGGGGCGGAAGGTGCCGAGCAGCACGCTGAGCGTCAGCGCCGCGCCGGCGATCAGCGCCGCCCCGACGATCAACAGCGTGTCGGCGAGGACGAAGCGCTGACGGCGGGCGACCGAGCGCGGCGTACCCGCGTCGAAGCCCCGGGCGTCCATCGCCACGGCCAGCCGCGTACCCCGCCGGATCGCGCCCACGAGCAGCGTGAACGCGGTGGACGCGAACAGCCGCAGCTTCGCCACCGGGTTGCGGCCGGCGTCCACGCCGCGGGCCCGGCGGGCCATGCTGATCATCCGCCACTCCTGTTCCAGCAGCGGCACCATCCGGAACGCGGCGAGCGCCCCGATGGCGAACCGGGCGGGCGCCTTCGCGTTCTGGATCAGCGCGTCGGCCAGGTCGGTCGGGTCGGTGGTGGCGAACACGACGATGCCGGGCAGCGCGACCGCGAACATGCGCAGCACCAGCCCGAGCGCGGTCATCAGCACGCCCTGGGTGACCAGGACCGGCCCGGCCTCGACCAGTACCGGACCGGAACGGTCGGCCGCGAAGAGCACCAGCGTGACCAGGATGCCGACGGCGCCGGCGAGCAGGGGCCACGCCCGGCGGGCCAGCACCCGGTAGCGGACACCGAACAGCGGCAGCACCGCGAGTTCGACGGCGATGGCGACGGCCGGGGCCACCGGGTCGAGCGTCGCCACCAGGATCAGGGTGAAGACCAGCGCGGCGGCCAGCTTCGCCACCGGGTTGCGCCGGGCCAGCGGAGCGCCGGGTGCGGCGACCGGTTCGAGGCCGATCACGGCGTACGCCCGGCAGCCGGACCGTCGTCGCCCGAGCGCTCGGCACCGACCGGGGGCAGCCCGCCGGGGGAGTGCTCCGCGTCCGGCGGTGACCGGCGCAGGGTGAGCGTCCGGTCGGCCAGCGCGGCCACGAAGTCCTCGTCGTGGGTCACCGCGACCACGCCGTGCCCGGCGTCGCGCAGCTCGGCGAGCAGGTCGACCAGCTCCAGCCAGGTCCGCCGGTCCTGGCCGAACGTGGGCTCGTCGCAGATCAGCAGGCGGGGCGCGGTGGCCAGGGCCGTCGCCACGCTCAGCCGCCGCGCCTCCCCACCCGAGAGGGTGTACGGGTTGGCGCCGGCCAGCTTGTCCAGGCGCAGCCGGTGCAGCAACCCGTCCACGGTGGCGGTCACCGCCGACTCGGGCTGACCGGTGCGGCGCGGGCCGAGCGCCAGCTCGTCGCGCACCGTGGCGGTGACGAACTGGTGCTCCGGATCCTGGAACACCGACCCGATCCGGCGTACCAGCGCCGGTGCCCGCCAGCGGTGCGGGGGAGTACGCGCGTCCCGCCCGGCCAGTTCGGCGGACGCGGTGACGGTGCCCGTTCCGGGGCGCAGCAGACCGCCCAGGAGCAGCGCGAGTGTGGACTTGCCGGCCCCGTTGGGACCGAGGACGGCGAGCGCCTCGCCGGCGCGTACCCGAAGGTCGGTGGGGTCGAGCCGGGGTGGGAGGCCGAGCCGGTCGGCGGTGAGCAGCACGTCGCCCGGCGGCGTGGTGGCGTGCCGGTGCGGCACGGTGCGGCCCGGCACCCAGACCCCGGCGGCGGCCAGCGCGTCGCCGTGGGCGGCGAAGACCGTCTCGGGTGGCCCGTCGGCGCGTACCCCGCCGCCGGGTTCCAGCACCACGACGCGGTCGACCAGCGGCAGCGCCTCGGTGACCCGGTGCTCGACCAGGATCATCGTGGTGTCCGGGTCGAGCGCGTTCGCGACGGCGCGGCGGATCAGGGCGGCGCCGGCCGGGTCGAGGTTGGCGGTGGGCTCGTCGAGCAGCAGCAACCCCGGCCGCAGTGCGAGCGTGCCGGCCAGCGCCAGCCGCTGCTGCTCGCCGCCGCTGAGCGCGGCGGCCGGGCGGTCCCGGTCGTACGGGAAGCCGACCCGGTGCAGCGCCTCGTCGACGCGGGGCCAGATCTCCCCGGCGGGTACGCCACGGTTCTCCAGCCCGAACGCCACGTCGTCGCCGGAGCGGGCCATCACGAGCTGGGTCTCCGGATCCTGGAAGACGATGCCGACGCGCTCGCGGGCCTTGCGCGGGTCCAGCCCGTCGATCTCGACGGTGCCCTCCTGCTCGCCGGAGTCCTCCGGCAACAGCCCGGCGAGCGCGGCCAGCAGCGTGCTCTTGCCGGCCCCGGAGGGCCCGAGCAGCAGCACCCGCTCCCCGCTCTCCACCCGCAGATCCACTCCACGCAGAGCCCAGCGCCGGCGCCCCCCGTGCCGCCACCCGAATCCCCGCAGCACCACAGCGCTCACCGCCCAC
>NZ_RCVK01000365.1:0-12198 GCF_003667485.1 Micromonospora sp. BL1 | reverse complement strand
GTTCCGGCCGCCCGCCCGGCCGGAACGCGCCCGCCCGGTCACGCCGCCGAGCCCGCCCGCCGGTCTGGCCGTGCTGCTGACGCTGAGCCTGCTCGCCGCGTTCTTCGCCTGGGTGAGCGCCGGGCCGTTCTGGCTGGCCGTGGGGCACTCGACCGGCGGCACCGTGATGATCACGCAGTGCGCGGGCGGCGGGCTCACCCAGCGCTGCCGGGGCATCTTCTCCGCCGACGGAGACCGGTTCCAGGCCCACGGGGTGCGGGTCAGCGGCGTACCGGCCGGGCGCACCGACACCGGCAGTTCGCTGCGCGCGCGGATGACCGGGCCGGACGGGTCCACCGCCTACGCGGACACCGGCGCCGGACGGCACCTGCGCTGGCTGCTGGGGCTGGCCCTGGTGGCCGGCTGCGCCGCCGGGATCGCCAGGTGGACCGGGGCGACCCGGCTCGCCGAGGAACGGCAGCGGCGCTGGGCGGTCGGTCTGGCGCTGGCCGGCCCGCTGCTGATCACGGTCGGTTTCCTGGCCGCCGCCTGGTAGGTGCCCGGCACCTCAGCTGTGCACCACCGCGTAGACCTCCCGCCGCCGCAGCCCGTACGCGGTGGCGACCTCGGTGATCGCGTCCCGGCGGGACAGCCCGGCCGCCTCGCGCTCGGCCACCGCGGCGCGCAGCGTCTCGTCGTCCGGCCGGACCGCCGGTGTGGCCGGGGCGCCGGCCACGACGAGCGTGATCTCGCCCCGGGGGTCGCCCTCGGCGGCCCACTGGGCCAGCTCGCCGAGCGGCCGGCGGACGACCTCCTCGTAGGTCTTGGTCAGCTCCCGGCAGAGCGCGGCCGGACGATCCTTGCCGAACGCCTCGGCCAGGTCGGCGAGCGCACCGGCGATGCGGTGCGGCGCCTCGAAGAACACCAGCGTGCGCTCCTCGGCGGCGAGCGCGCGCAGCCGGGAGCGGCGGGCGCCGGGGGTACGCGGCAGGAAGCCCTCGAAGCAGAACCGGTCGCAGGGCAGCCCGGACAGCGCAAGCGCGGTGGTGACAGCGCTCGGCCCGGGTGCCGCGGTGACCGGCACCCCGGCGTCCAGCGCGGCCCGGACCAGCCGGTACCCGGGGTCGGAGACGCTGGGCATGCCGCCGTCGGTGACCAGCGCGACCGTGTAGCCGGCGGCGAGCACCTCGGCCAGTTCGGGGGTACGCCGCTCCTCGTTGCCCTCGAAGTACGAGACGATCCGGCCGGGCACCGTCACGTCCAGGTCGCGGGCCAGCCGGGTCAGCCGCCGGGTGTCCTCGGCGGCGACCACGTCGGCGGCGGACAGCACCTCGCGGAACCGGGCGGACGCGTCGGCCGGGTTGCCGAGCGGCGCGCCGAGCAACACGAGCCGTCCTACCTCGGACATTTCCCCCACGGCGTGCGCTCCCTCATCGACGGTCGTACCAATTTCGGAGACGACGGACGCCACCGGGCACCCTCGCAGCCTACGATCGCCGGGTGACGAGTGCGTCGACAGCACAGAGCGCGAACCCGGACCCTTCCACCACCGACCGGGGCGACGGCGCCGGGCCCGGGCTCGCCGCCGCCGTGCGGCGCCGGCTCGCCACCGTCGACGACCGCATCGGCCGGGGTCAGGCGTGGCTGGCGACAGCCGTGGTGGTGGCCATCGCGGCCATCCTGCGTTTCGTGGGGCTCGGTTTCCCGCCCGGGAAGATCTTCGACGAGACCTACTACGCCAAGGACGCGTACGGGCTGATCGACCGCGGCTTCGAGTGGAACTACAAGGACAACGGCCCCTCGTACGTGGTGCATCCACCGCTGGGCAAGTGGATGATCGGCATCGGCGAGTGGGCCTTCGGCTACCAGGACGCGGACAGCGGCGTCTCGGTGCCGGGTCACCTGATGACCACCTCGCCGGAGTTCGGCTGGCGGTTCGGCGCGGCGGTGGCCGGCACGCTGTCGGTGCTGCTGCTGGTCCGCATCGGGCGGCGGATGTTCCGCTCCACGGTGCTCGGCTGCGCGGCCGGCCTGCTGCTCGCGCTCGACGGCTACCACCTGGTGCTGTCCCGCACGGCCATCCTCGACATCTTCCTGCTGCTGTTCGTGCTCGCCGCGTTCGGCGCGCTGGTACTCGACCGGGACGCCCGGCGTCGGCGCTGGGCCCGGGCGCTGGAGGGCGGGCTCGACCCGACCCAGCCGGGGCGGGCCGGCCGTCCGTCGTCGGGCTGGCGGGAATGGCCGTGGTGGCGGCTGGCGGCCGGGGTGCTGCTCGGCTGCGCCTGCTCGGTGAAGTGGAGTGCGCTCTACTTCGTGCCGGCGTTCGCGTTGCTGGTGCTGCTCTGGGAGGTCGGCGTCCGCCGCTCGTCCGGGGTACGCCGGCCGTGGCGCGACGCCGTGCTCGACGAGCTGCCGTGGCTGCTCGCGGCGGGCGTGCTGATGCTCGTGACCTACGTCGCGACCTGGTCGGGCTGGCTACTCGGGCAGGACGGCTACTACCGCCTGGCGGAGCGCTACCCGAACAACCCGGAGCTGAGCGACACCCCGTTCGTCGGTGCGCTGATCAACCTGTGGGAGTACCACAAGGCCGCGTACGGCTTCCACACCCAGCTCGACGACCCGCACAAGTACCAGTCCTGGCCCTGGCAGTGGTTGCTACTCGGCCGCCCGGTGGCGTTCCACTGGTCCGGTGACGGCAGTTGCGGCGCGCCGAGCTGCGCCTCGGAGGTGCTGCTGCTGGGCACGCCGCTGCTGTGGTGGTCGTTCCTGCCGGCGATCGCCGCGACCGCCTGGCTCGGTCTGGCCCGGCGTGACTGGCGGGCGGGCGCGATCCTGCTCAGCGTCGCCGCCGGCCTGCTGCCCTGGTTCTGGTTCGCCCTCGACGGCCGGACGATGTTCTCCTTCTACGCCGCACCGGCGGTGCCGTTCCTGGTGCTCGCGGTGGTCTACGTGCTCGGCGCGATCGCCACTCCGGCGCCGGTGACGAACACGGCCGCGCCACCGGACCCGCAACAGGTCCACGACCGCCGGCTGGTGGGCGGGATCATCGCGGGCGCGTACGTGTTGCTCGTGGCGCTGTGTTTCGCGTACTTCTACCCGATCTTCGTGGGCCGGGTGCTGCCGTACGCGGACTGGTCGGCGCGGATGTGGCTGGACGGCCGCTGGATCTGAGGCGGGGCGCCGGGCACTGCGCGGCGCCCCGGCACAAAGAAGCGCGCCCCGATCGCCTGCCACGGGGGAAGCGGGCGATTGGGGCGCGCAAGACAGAGCTTAACCACACTCCGGCAACCGCACAACGGGTGCGGGCCGGTCAGATTTCCGACGAGTGCACCACCGGCCGAAAGGTTTACATGGTGCAGCTAACGGTGGGTGGCCGGGCGCGACCGTGACGACCCCGGCGGACGCCGGGAACGGGCACCCGTGACCCGGATGATCTTCCAAAGTGGATCTCACTACACTTCGCCCGGTGATCAACAAGAGACGATCGACGGCCGTCCTCATCGGACTGCTGGCGGCGGCCGCGATGATCGGGCCGAGCCCCGCCGGGGCCGACGACGAGACCACCGAGCCCGTCGCCGAACCACCCAAGGTCGAGCTGGTCCTCGACGTCAGCGGGTCGATGCGGGCCCGCGACATCGACGGCCGCAGCCGGATCTCCGTCGCCCAGCAGGCGTTCAACGAGGTGGTCGACGCCCTGCCGGACGAGACACAGCTCGGCATCCGGGTGCTCGGCGCCACCTACCGGGGCAAGGACAAGAAGCAGGGCTGCCTGGACACCCAGCAGATCGTGCCGGTCGGCCCGGTGGACCGTACCCAGGCCAAGGCCGCCGTCGCCGGGCTGCGCCCGACCGGCTTCACCCCGGTCGGGCTGGCGCTGCGCTCCGCCGCGCAGGACCTGGGCACCGGCAGCACCGCCCGCCGGATCGTGCTGATCACCGACGGTGAGGACACCTGCGCGCCGCCCGACCCGTGCGAGGTGGCCCGCGAGCTGGCCGCCCAGGGCACGCGCCTGGTGGTCGACACGCTCGGCCTCGCGCCGGACGAGAAGGTACGCAAGCAGTTGCTCTGCATCGCCGGCGCGACCGGTGGCACCTACACCGCCGCGCAGAGCGCCGACGAGCTGACCGGCCGGATCAAGCAACTGGTCGACCGCGCCCGGGACACGTACACGGCTGCCCCCGCGGTGGTCGGCGGCGGCACGGCCTGCGAGGGCGCGCCGCTGCTCGCCCCCGGCGTCTACAGCGACCGGGAGGCGTTCTCCGAGCACCGCTGGTACCGGGTGCCGGTGCGGCCCGGGCAGGAGCTGCGCGCCTCGGTGAGCGTCGCGCTGGACCGCCCGGTCAACCCGGACTACGGCGTGCTGCTGCGCGCCACCGCGCCGGACGGGCGGGAACTGGTCCGGGGCGTCGACGCCGGCAGCGGGCGTACCGACGTGGTCTCCGCCGGGCTGCGCTGGTCGGCCGCCGAAGAGGAGGAGGACGGCCCGAGCGCCGAGCCGACGCCGGGCACGGAGCAGGCCGCACGGACCGTCTGCCTGGTGGTCAGCAACTCGTTCGCGGCCAAGCCCGGCACCCAGGCCCGTCCCGGCATGCCGGTCGAGCTGACGGTCGACGTGGTGGCCGCCTCCCCCGCGCCGGACGGACCGGACCTCGGCCGCGGCTGGGTGCTGCTGCTCCTGCTCACGCTCGCCGGACTGCTCACCGGGCTGCTCGCCGGACTGCTCACCCGCTGGTGGGTGCACACGTGGAGGACGAACTGAGCATGCGTACGCTGATCCGCGCCGCGGCGGCGACCACCGCCGCCGGACTCGCGCTCACCCCGGCGGCGGCCCTGGCCGCGCCCAGCCCGTCACCGGGCGCGACCACGGTGACCAAGGCCGGCACCTCGTTCCTCACCGCCACGACCGTCACCGCCGGTCAGCCGGTGCAGGTCGGCGCGTCGACCGGCGACCACCTGTACTGGTCGTTCCGCGCCGACGCCGGGCAGGTGCACGAGGTGACCGCCACCGTCACGTTCCCGAAGTCACGCAGCGGCGCGTCCACCTGGACCGTCGACGTCTTCGACGGGCTGCGCCGCCGGCAGGCGTGCACAGCGGGCGCGCAGACCCCCACCGCCGACGCGTCGGCGACGAGCGTCGCGCTGGGCTGCACGCTGCGGCGGGTACGGCCGTGGGCCGAGCCCTGGTCGGGCGACCCGCTGCCCGGCACCTACTACATCCGGCTCTCCGTCACCGACCTGCCGGAGCCCGACCTCGGCCTGCCGATCGACGTGGAGATGCTCGTCGGCGCGACCGACGAGGGCGGCGCGTCCGGCGACGACGGCGAACTGGCCGCGCCGCTGGTGCCGAACACCCGGGCCGGCACCGTGCTGACCGCCGAGCCGACGCCCGAGCCGGTGGCCGACGAGGAGATCGACCTGACCGGCTGGCTCCCGGAGGCCGGGTCGCGCTGGGTGTGGACCACGGTGGGCGGAGTGCTCGCCGCCGTGGCCGGCGTGGTCGGCTTCGGGCTCACCCGGCGGCCCCGCCGCCCCTGAGGACCGCAGCCGGTGGCCGCCGCGAACCCGACGCGGCGGCCACCGGACGCGCTCAAGCCTCGGCGGTACGCGGGCCGCGCGGCACCCAGCCGATGAACCGGTCCTGGAGCGCGGTGACCGGCACGGAGCGCAGATCCTGCGTCGCCGCGGCGAGGCAGGATCCGAGATAGACGCTCAACGACGCCCGGTCCACCTGGTACTCGCGCAGCAGGTGATGACGTTTCGTGGCGCAGGGCCAGTCGTCACCGCACGAGCCGCAGGTCCAGTGGGGGGTCACCGGCACGTGCTCGCCGCCGGTGCTCCCCGAGCCCTCCGCGCCAGGCGTCATCGGCCGCTCCTTCCGAGTCGGAAATGGGTGGTGATGGACCGGTTGCCTCCCCGCAACGTTCCTTCAGCGCAGCGGCACGCCCAAGCGTTACGGTACGTTCACCGCGTGTCCCCGTCATCCACCTCTCGTGCGTGATCTGCTTCCGGCCGAGGTCGCCGTCGCGGTGGCCACCCCCGCCGACTGGGCCGGTGACCTGCTCCCGGCCGAGCTGGCCGCCCTGGGTGAGCGCGCGGTGCCCGGCCGCCGCCGTGACTTCACCGCCGGGCGCGTCTGCGCCCGCCGGGCGCTCGGCGCGCTCGGCCTGCCCGCCACGCCGGTACCGGCCGGCGCCGACCGGGCCCCGATCTGGCCGCCCGGCGTGGTCGGCGCGATCACCCACACCCGCGACTACTGCGCGGCGGCCGCCGCCCGCGCCGCCGACGTGCGCGCCGTCGGTATCGACGCCGAGCGCTACCGGCCGCTCTCTGCCGGGGTACGGCGGAAGGTGTGCCACCCCGACGAGGAGGCGGACCTGGCCCGGCTGCCGTCCGGCACGCCCTGGCCCACAGTGCTGTTCAGCGCGAAGGAGACCGTCTACAAGGTCTGGCACCCGCTGGTCGGGACGTGGCTGGGCTTCGCCGACGCGCGCGTCGTGCTCGACCCGGAGGCGGGCACCTTCCACGCGGTGATCGCACCGGCCCGGATCGCCGCCGCCCCGGTACCCGATCCGCCGTCAGCGGTGACCGGACGGTTCGCCGTGGACGACGACCTGGTCCGCACCGCGGCCGTCCTGCCACATCGATGAGCCACTGCCGGGCGGGTTGTGCCCGGCTTGTACCGTCGTTCCGACTGAAAATTCCGAAGGCGCCCAAGGAGTACGGTGAGCCACCCTCAGCCTCCGTCCGGGTCACCCGACCCGAACCAGCAGCCGCAGGAACCGCCGACGCAGGCGTTCCCCACCGCCCCGATGCCGCCGGTGCCGGGCAGCCCGTACGCGCCGCCGCCCGCTCCGACCTCGGGCGCGCCCTATCCGCCGCCTTCGGACGCGCCGCAGCCGCCCGTCTCGGGCGCGCCGCCCGTCTCCGGTCCGCCGCAGCCGCCGACCTCCGGGGCGCCCTATCCCCCGCAGCCGGGTCCGGGCGAGCAGTACCCGCCCGCGCCCGCTCCCACCACGGCGTTCCCGCCGGCGCCGCCCACCTCGGGCGCGCCCTACCCGCCGCCGGGCAGCGAGTACCAGCCCTCGGCCGGGGCGTACCAGCCGCCGGGGTTCGAGTACCAGGCACCGGGCGCCGCCTACCAGCCGCCGGGGTCGGAGTACCAGGCCCCGGGTGGGGCGTACCCGCCTCCGGGCGGTTACCCGCCGCCGGGTGGTGGCGCGTACCCGCCGCCGCCCGGAGCGCCGTTCGGGCCGCCGGCGAAGAAGTCGAACAAGAACGTCTGGATCACGGTCGGCATCATCGCGGTGATCCTGCTGCTGCTGTGCTGCGGTGGCGGCATCTTCGCCATCTACAGCGGCGCGAAGAAGACCCAGGAGGCGATCGACTCGCTGCCCACGCCGGGCGTCACCTACGGCCAGCCCACAGGTGACACCCCGACGGGCGCTCCCACCGGCACGCCGCAGCCGGGCAACACCGACGACAAGACGTTCAACATGCCGGCCGGCGACAAGCTGGTCGTCAACGACGACCGCGGCACGATCGAGATCACCGTCGGCAACTTCCGGACCAGGAACGCCGCCTGCAGCGAGGTCATGCCCGGCCCGAAGAACGGCATGTTCCTGATCGCCGACGTGACCGCCGAGATCACCAAGGGCACCGGCTCGATCAACCCGTTCTACTTCACCTGGGTCGCCGCGGACGGCACCGAGGAGAGCGGCATCGGCGGCGCCTTCTCCGGTTGCGGCAAGCTGATGACCTCGGGCACCAACCTGCCCGAGGGTTTCAAGCGCAGCGGCCAGCTCATCTTCGACGTGAAGGACCAGAACGGCGTCGTCGAGTACAAGCACCGCTTCCGTTCCGCCGGGTCCTGGAAGCCCTGACCCCACGCGAGACCCCGCACGGGGGCCGGTCCACAGCGGACCGGCCCCCGTGTCCGTTCGGGTGACGCCGGCAGCCGATCGGACATTTCCATGTGCGCGTGCCGACCATCGGTCGCCAGGCTCGGAGCATGGCGAACGAGACGACGATCCCACTGCTGCCGTGCCGCTCCCTGGACGACGTGGCCCCCTTCTACCAGGCCCTCGGCTTCGAGGCCACGTACCGGCAGGAGCGCCCGAACCCGTACCTCACGCTGCGGCGGGAGGATCTCCATCTGCACTTCTTCGGGATGCCGGAGTTCGATCCCGCCGACTCGTACGGCTCCTGCCTGGTGGTGGTGGACGACCTGGTCGACATCCACCGGGCCTTCGCCGACGGCATGCGTGCCACGTACGGCAGGGTGCTCGTCTCCGGCGTGCCCCGGATGACCCGGCCCCGGCCCCGCCGCAACCAGGACGGCCACTTCGGGTTCAGCATCGTCGACCCCGGCGGCAACTGGATCCGATTCGTCGGCCGGGCCGAGCCACCCCGGGCCGACGACAAGGGCGGCCTGGCCCGCACGCTGGGCAACGCGGTGGTGCAGGCCGACTCGCGCGGCAATCCCGCCCAGGCCGCGCGGATCCTCGACGGCGCGCTGGCCCGCCCGGAGGCCGCCGACGACCCGGCCGTCCAGGTGGAGGCGCTGGTCTACCGGGCGGAGCTGGCGCTGCAGCTCGGCGAGCCGGAGACGGCGCGGGAGCTGGTGCGGCAGGCCCGATCGGTCCCGCTGGACGACGCTGCGCGCGACGCGCTGGCCGACACACTGCGGCACGCCGAGGACCTGACCGCGAGCATGCCGCCCGGATAGCCACCCGGCGCGGCGGCCCTGGTCGCGCGGCGGAGCCCGGGCCGGTGGCGGTTTGCCGGCCGGGCCAGCGGGGACGCGACGCGGCAGGCGGCGAGGGCCGCGACGCGACGATCCGGGGAGGCGGCATGAGCGTCGAGCGCGCGAAGAACGACCTGGAGGATCTGGCCGGTCCGGCCCGGGCGCGGCTCGGTGACCTGAACCAGGACGAACACGCCGAAGCGGACCGGGTACGCGAACAGGACGAGATCCGGGGCAAGCGCCCCGGCGAGCACATCCAGGCGGACGCCCGCGACGCCGACGACAACTTCTCCGCCTGACCCTGTGCCGCCGAAGATCTTGTTGACAAACGGCCCTCATATGGGCCGAAATCTTCCAAGATCTCCCCGGACCGGCGTGGAGGGGCAGTGTCAGGCCTGGTTCCTATCCTGTGGTGATGGTTCTCACCGACGTCACCGGGTCCTGGGCAGGCACCAACGGCTTCCGGCTGATGCCCTCCGACCCGCTCGCCGAGTCGCCCGCCGCGCTCACAGTCGCCACCGCGGCCGGCGGGCACCTGACCACCGTGTCGTACTCGTGGGACCACCCCGACGACGGCCCGCAGGACGGCCTGCTGGTGATCGCCGCGGGCGACCGGCCGGGCTCGCTCGTCGCCTGGTGGGGCGACTCGTGGCACCAGCAGCCGACCCCGATGACGCTCACCGGCGCGGCGGACGGGGTGTCGGCTGTCGAACTGAGCGCCGAGTACGGCGGCGGCTGGGGATGGCGGATCGTCCTCGACACCGCCGACCCGGCCCTCCTGCGCCTGCGGATGGAGAACGTCGTCCCCGCAGACCAGGCCGGGCCCGGCACACCGGCCGGGCCCTACCCCGCGATGCTCACCGAGGTGCGCCGGGCCTGAGCCCGATCAGGCGTCGAGGATCTCCCGCAGCCGGCGCGCGAACGCCTCCGGCTGCCCGGCCTGGCCCATCTCCTCGCCGAGGAACCCGCCGTGGTGGCTCGGGAAGACCGCGGGTTGCCCGCCGAGCAGCTCGGCCGTGGCCACCGACGTCCGCGCGGTGAGCGTGTCCGCCGACTCCTCGCCCACGGCGATCACCACGCGGGTCGGTGCGGCGCGCAGCGCGTCGGCGTCCGGCCGGTACACGGTGACCGCCGCGGACCGGTCGGAGAGCAGCGGGTCGTCCCGGCTGCCGTCGTCCTCGGCCGGCATCCCGAACGCGGCGGGGTCCGGCGCGGGCTGGGCGAAGTAGTCGTCGGTGAACTCGCCCCGCCACGACGTCAGGCCGATGAACGCCGCCATGCCGGCGCCCCAGCCGTTCTTCCGGTACGCCTCCTGGCAGGCGGCCATGGCCCGGCCGGCCGCCTCGGCGTCGGGGAGCAGCGTGGTCAGCGGCGGCTCGTGCGCCACCAGCGTGGTCACCACGTCCGGGTACGCGGCCACCAGGGCGAGCGCGGTCACCGCGCCGCCGCTGCTGGCGAACATGTCGACCGGGCCCACGCCGAGGGCGTCGACGATGTCGCGTACGTCCCGGGCCTGGACCTCGGGCAGCGAGTCGTTCCGGCCGTCCTTGCGGACGCTCCGGCCGAGCCCGCGCGGGTCGTACGTGATGACGGTGCGGTCCGGGAAGTACGACGCGAGCGTGGTGAAGCCGTCGGCGCACATGGGCTGGCCGATCATGAACAAGGGGCGGTGCCCGCCCTCGGCCGCCGTGGGGGCGTGGACGTCGTAGACGAGGTCGACCTCGGGCGTCTGCAGAGTGAGCGTCTTCATGCCTCTGTCGACCGGTGCCGGCCGGGAAAATCATCGGTCCTGCGGAAACGTGTGCCGGGGCGCGGCTCGCGGCGGTGTCGGCGCCCACCGCCGCGAGCCGTGCCGTCGCGGTCAGCTCACCGTGCCGGTGACGGTGCTGCCGGACTTCGTGACGTAGTAGGTCAGCTTCGTGCCGCTCCAGAAGTGGAACGTGAGCGTCACCCGCTGGCCGTCGTTGACCTCGGCGAAGAACTCCGGCTTCAGCGCGATCGTGTTGCCGGCGTAGTCCGGCGCGAACGTCACGTCGAACTCCTTGTACGAGGTCCAGTTGTGCGGGCCGGCGTTGCTGCCGTCGGCGTACTTCGCCTCCATCGTGGCGAGCTGGTCGCCGCGGAACTGCGCCGGGAGCGTGAACGCGGCGGTGGTGCCGGTCGCGTTGGAGAGCACCGGCGGGTCGTACGAGATGATGCTGATCCGCCACGGCACGCCGGTGGAGAAGCGGGCCTGGAGGTTGGCGTTCACCCCGTACGCGCGGGAGCCGACGAGCCGGGTCAGCGCCGACGCGGTGAGCGTCAGGGTGGTGCCGGAGACGGTGTAGTCGGTGCCGTTGACCAGGTCGATGGTGCCCTGGCGCAGCCCCTGGAACGTGGTGCCGTTCAGGTTGAGTGTCAGGCTCTTGGCGGTGATCGAGCCGGTCCGCGGCACGTACACCTGGTCGCTGGACGCGGTGCCGGAGCGGGTGGTCCAGCTCGACTTGATCTGTGCGAACAGCTCGGGGTCCTTCCAGACGAAGGACGTCCGGTCGAAGTGCTGGCCGTTGTCCCAGAGCTGGGTGGTCAGCTTGCGGCTGCGCGCGTAGTGGCCGAGGAACTCGAAGAACTTGAGCTTCTCGCCCTGCTCGATGGTGCCGGTGTGGCGGTCGAAGCCGAGCAGCCCGTACTCGCCGATGATCACCGGGATGTTGCGGGTGACGAAGGCGTTGTAGACGCGGTCGAACTGGTCGGTCAGGTCCTGCTGGACCGTCGCGTCGAACCGGGTGCCCCCGGCGACGTTGACGCTGAACGGCCAGTACCCGTAGAAGTGCACGGTGGCGATCAGGTTCGGGTCGTTCAGCGTGTTGAACGTGCTGACCAGTTCGTCCACCCGGGCCTGCTCGGCGGAGGTGTGCAGGGTCGGCAGGACCAGCAGCCGGGTGGCGTTGTTCCCGCCGGACTGGCGGACGATGCGGTGGAACGAGGTGTTCAGCTCGTTGAGCAGCGTGGCGTTCTGCGCGTCGCCGGAGCTGCCGGTGAACTGCGGTTCGTTGACGCTCTCGAAGGTCAGCTTCGGCGAGGAGTCCTTGAACGCGGCGGCGATCTGGGTCCAGAGCGCGTTGTAGCGGTTCAGCACGCCTGCGCGGTCGGTGGGCATCGTGTTGATCCACTGCCACGAGTCGTGGTGGATGTTGAGCACCACGTAGAAGCCGTCGGCGAGCGCCCAGCCGACCACCTCGCGTACCCGGTTCAGCCAGGCCGCGTCGATCGTGTAGTTCGGCGCGGCGCCGTGGTGGTTGCTCCAGGTCACCGGGATGCGGATGCTGTTGAAGCCCTGCGCCCGGACGTTGTCGAGCAGCGCCTCGGTGACCCGCGGGTTGCCCCACGCGGTCTCGTCCGCGCCGACCGCGTCGAAGGAGTTGCCGAGGTTCCAGCCGGGCTGCATGGCGGCGACGGCGGCCATCGCGTTGCCGGCGGGCGGCGGGGTCGTGGGC
>NZ_RCVK01000174.1:0-12211 GCF_003667485.1 Micromonospora sp. BL1 | reverse complement strand
GGAGTTCGTGTCCGGAAGCGCGCGCGATCCCGCCGCAAACTCCTTGATCACCGCCCGAGAGGCCGGGGAGGCCGGGGAGGCCGGGTGGAGGTAAGGGTGGGTTTTGGGGAAAACGGCCCGGTTCGGTGCCTCTGTGGCGTGTGATCGGTTGTGACACCAGCGTGTTCTGCGCGCTGTCACCTCGACCGGGAGTACGCGTGCTCGTCCTGCTGATCGTGCACCTGGTGGCGGCGCTGCTCGCCCCGCTGCTGGTCCGCCGGTGGGGCCCGCGCGCCTGCCTGCTGCTCGCGCTCGCCCCGGCCGCCACAGCGGTCTGGGCGGCGGCGCACACCGCTGACGTACGCGACGGCGGTGAGGTGGTCGAGACGTACTCCTGGATCTCGCAGCTCCAGCTCGACGTGGCGCTGCGGGTCACCACGTTGTCCTGGCTGATGCTGCTGCTCGTCGGCGGCGTCGGCGCGCTGGTGCTGGTCTACTCCGCCCGCTACTTCCCGCCCGGGTCGGTCGGGCTGGCCCGGTTCGCCGCCGTCATGGTCGCCTTCGCCGGGGCCATGCTCGGCCTCGTCGTCTCCGACGACCTGCTGCTGCTCTACGTCTTCTGGGAACTGACCACGGTCTTCTCCTACCTGCTCATCGGGCACAGCACCGAGCGCCGCTCCAGCCGGTGGGCCGCCGCGCAGGCGCTCACCGTGACCACGCTGGGCGGGCTGGCCATGCTCGTCGGGTTCCTGCTGCTCGGCCACCACGCCGGGGGCTACCGGTGGTCGGAGGTGGCCGCCGCGCCGCTGCCCGGCGGCGGATACCTGACCGTCGCGGTGCTGCTCATCCTCGCCGGGGCGCTGGCGAAGTCCGCGGTGTTCCCGTTCAACGCCTGGCTGCCGGTGGCGATGGCCGCCCCGACGCCGGTGAGCGCGTACCTGCACGCGGCGGCGATGGTGAAGGCCGGCATCTTCCTCATCGGACTGCTCGGCCCGGTGCTCGCCCCGGTCGACGGGTGGCGGCCGGTCACGGTGGTCGCCGGCCTGGTCACGCTCGTCATCGGCGGGTGGGCGGCACTACGGCAGACCGACCTGAAGCTGCTGCTGGCGTACGGGACGGTCAGCCAGCTCGGCCTGCTCACCGTGGTGTTCGGCGCGGGCACCCCGAAGGCGGCGCTGGCCGGCGTGGCGATGCTGGCCGCACACGCCCTGTTCAAGGCGGCGCTGTTCCTGGTCGTCGGCATCCTCGACCACGAGGCCGGCACCCGTGACCTGCGGGAGCTGTCCGGGGTCAGGCGGACCGCGCCGGTGCTGGCCGTCGTCGCCACGCTGGCCGCCGCCTCGATGGCCGGGGTGCCGCCGCTGCTCGGGTTCGTCGGGAAGGAGGCGGCGCTCGCCGCGTTCACCGGCGATCCACTGGTCCTGATCGTGCTGGTGGTCGGCAGCGCGCTCACCGTCGCGTACAGCATCCGGTTCCTCTGGGGCGCGTTCGGCGCCCGGCCCGGTGTGCCGGACACCGAGCTGGCCCGGCCGCCCGCCGCGATGCTCGTGCCCCCGGCGCTGCTCGCCGTGGCCGGGCTCGCCGCCGGTCCGGCCGCCGGGTGGCTGAGCGGCCTGTTCGAGCCGTACGCCGAGCTGTTCGGGCCGGTCGAGGAGCACCTGGCGCTCTGGCACGGACCCACGGCGGCGCTCGGCCTGTCCGCCCTCGTGCTGGCCGGCGGTGTGGTGCTGCACCTGATCCGCGGCCCGCTGGCGCCCGCGCTGGCGCGGCTGCGCTCGCCGGTGAACGGCAACCAGGGGTACGAGTGGGTGACGCACGGATTCGACCGGCTCGCCATCGAGGTCACCGGCGCCACCCAGCGGGGTTCCCTGCCGCAGTACCTCGGCACCGTGCTGCTCGTGCTGGTGTTCGTGCCGGGCGGGGCGATGCTCGCCACCGCGCCGTGGCGGGTCGACCTGGCGCCCTGGGACAACCCGGCCCAGCTCGTGGTCTGCGTGGTGATCGCGGTCGCCGCGCTGCTCGCGGTCGGCGCGCGCCGCCGGCTCACCGCGATGCTGCTCGTCGGCGTGACCGGTTACGGCACCGCGATGATGTTCGTCCTCTACGGCGCGCCGGACGTGGCGCTGACGCAGTTCCTGGTGGAGACCGCGACGATCGCGGTGTTCGTGCTGGTGCTGCGGCGGCTGCCGGAGCGCTTCTCGGCCCGCCCGCTGCGCCGCAGCCGCTGGGTCCGGCGCGGCATCGGGATCGCCGCCGGCGTCGTGATGGCCGGCCTGGCGCTGGCCGCGGCCGGAGCGCGGCGGGCGCCGTCGATCTCCGCCGACTTCCCGGACCTGGCCCTGGTCGAGGGGTACGGCCGCAACGTCGTGAACGTGACGCTCGTCGACATCCGGGCGTGGGACACGATGGGGGAGATCTCGGTGCTCGTGGTGACCGCGACCGGCGTGGCCAGCCTGATCTACGAGCGTTCCCGCACCGGGCCGCGTCCCCGCCGTCCCCAGCCGGTCGCGTTGCGCGCCGGCGACCGGCGCACGGTGTGGCTGCGCGGCGGGCAGACGCTGCCGGAGCGGCGGCGCTCGATCGTGTTCGAGGTGGTCACCCGGCTGATCTTCCACACCGTGCTGGTCTTCTCGCTGTTCCTGCTCTTCTCCGGGCACAACGCCCCCGGCGGCGGCTTCGCGGGCGGGCTGGTCGCCGGCCTTGCGCTGGCCCTGCGTTACCTGGCCGGCGGCCGGTACGAGCTGGCCGAGGCGGCGCCGGTCGGGGCCGGCACGGTGCTCGGCGCGGGTCTGGGCATCTCGGTCGGCAGCGGCGTGCTGGGCCTGGCGCTCACCGGCGAGGTGCTCCAGAGCGTGAAGGTCAACCTGTGGCTGCCGGCGATCGGTGACTTCTACCTGGTCACGTCGCTGTTCTTCGACATCGGCGTCTACCTGGTGGTGGTCGGGCTGGTGCTGGACATCCTGCGGAGCCTGGGCGCCGAGGTGGACCGGCACGTGGAGGCCGCGGGCGAGGCCGGGCGAGGTCTGGTCGTCCAGCGGGACGGCCCACCATGACGAGGGGGGCGGCCGGGCCGACGCTGGTGCTGGTGCTGGCGGTCGGGGTGCTCGTCGCCGCCGGTGTGACGCTGCTGCTGGAACGCAGCCTGACCCGGATCCTGCTCGGCATCATCCTGCTCGGCAACGGCGTGAACCTGCTCATCCTGCTCGGCGGGCGGGCCGGCGCCGCACCGCTCGTGGGCTCCACCTCGCCGGGCGCGATGAGCGACGCGCTGCCGCAGGCCATGGTGCTCACCGCCGTGGTGATCACGTTCGGGCTGACCGCGTTCCTGCTCGCCGTCGCCTACCGGAGCTGGTACACCAGCGGCGACGACGAGGTGCAGGACGACCTGGAGGACCGGCAGATCGTCCGGCTCGCCGAGAGCAACGAGGTGTCCACGGCGGACCTCGGCGGCGAGGGCCCGGACGACGACCCGGAGCAGGTGGATCCGGAGCCGGCCCGCCGGCGGTTGCGCCGGGACGGGGAGCCCCAGTGAGCGCGAGGAGTGAGCCGGGTCTGCGAGCCCCGCAGTCGCGAACGGAGATGGCGCCGTGAGTGCCCTCATGCCGCTTCCGGTGGTGGTGCCGCTGCTCGGCGCGGCGCTCACCCTGCTGCTGTCCGGGCGGCCCGGGTTGCAGCGGTGGGTGAGTGTGCTCTGCCTGTCCAGCGTCCTGGTGGTGGCGGCGGTGCTGCTGGTGCAGGCGTACCGGTTCGGGCCGGTGGTGGTGCAGGTGGGCGGCTGGCCGGCGCCGGTGGGCATCGTGCTGGTGGCGGACCAGTTGGCGGCGCTGATGGTGCTCGTCTCCTCGGCGGTGACGTTGTGCGTGCTGCTCTACTCGATCGGCCAGGGCCGGGGGGAGACCGGGGAGACCGCGCCGGTGAGCATCTTCCACCCCACGTACCTGGTGCTGACCGCGGGCGTGACGAACGCCTTCCTGGCCGGGGACCTGTTCAACCTCTTCGTCGGCTTCGAGATCCTGCTGGCCGCGAGCTTCGTGCTGATCACGCTGGGCGGCACCGAGGTGCGGTTGCGGACCGGGTCGACGTACGTGGTGGTCAGCATCCTGTCGTCGCTGCTGTTCCTGTCCGCCGTGGGGCTGGTGTACGCGGCCACCGGCACGCTGAACATGGCGCAGCTCGCCGGCCGGCTGGACGCGCTGCCGTCGGGCGTACGCCTGACCCTGCAACTGACGCTGCTGCTCGCGTTCGGGATCAAGGCGGCGGTGTTCCCGCTGTCGGCGTGGCTGCCGGACAGCTACCCGACCGCGCCCGCCCCGGTGACGGCGGTCTTCGCGGGCCTGCTCACCAAGGTCGGCGTGTACGCGATCATCCGCACCGAGACGCTGCTGTTCCCCGGCGGGCAGGTCGCCACGCTGCTGATGGTGGTGGCCGGGCTGACCATGGTGGTCGGCATCCTCGGCGCGGTCGCCCAGTCGGACCTGAAACGGCTGTTGTCCTTCACGCTGGTCAGCCACATCGGCTACATGATCTTCGGGGTGGCGCTGAGCAGCGTCGCCGGCCTGTCCGGGGCGATCTTCTACGTGGTGCACCACATCACCATCCAGACCACGCTGTTCCTGGTCGCCGGCCTGGTCGAGGAACGCGCGGGCAGCACCGACCTGCGCCGGATCGGCGGCCTGGCGCGGATCGCCCCGATGCTCGGCGTGCTCTTCTTCGTCCCGGCGATGAACCTCGCCGGCATCCCGCCGTTCTCCGGGTTCCTCGGCAAGCTCGGCCTGCTCCAGGCCGGCGTGGCGGCCGGCGGCACGCTGCCCGCCGTGCTGGTCGCGGCCGGCACGCTGACCAGCCTGCTCACGCTCTACGCCGCCTCCCGGGTGTGGAACATCGCGTTCTGGCGGGAGCCCCGGCTGGCCACCGCCACCCCGCCGGCCCGGCTGCCCGGGCTGATGGTCGGGGCGACCACCGCCCTGGTGGCGCTGGGCGTGCTGTTCACGCTGCTGGCCGGGCCGCTGTTCCAGGTCACCGCGGACGCGGCCACCGACCTGCGCGAGCGCACCCCGTACGTGCGGGCGGTCCTGCCCCGGGACGTGCCGTGACCGACGACCTGCCCCCGGGCGCGGGGGCGACCGGTGAGCCTGCGGGCGTACCCCGGGCCGCGCCCGCACCGGACGCGCCGGCACCGACGGTCGGCCGGGGTGGGCGGCGGCGGGACCAGGCGGTCGCGCTCGCCTGGCTGGTCGTCGCGTGGATGATGCTGTGGGGCGACGTGTCCTGGGGCAACCTGTTCGCCGGCCTGGTGGTCGGCGTGGCAGTGCTGCTGTTCTTCCCGCTGCCGCCGGTCACGTTCGGCGGCCGGGTACGCCCCCGCGCGCTGCTGGTGTTCGCTGCCACGTTCGTCGCGGAGCTGGTCAGCGCCAGCCTGCACGTGGCCGCCGTGGCGCTGCGCTTCGGCTACCGCCCACGCGGCGCGATCATCGCGGTGCCGCTGCGCGTGCGCACCGATCTCAACCTGGCGCTCACCGCCGAGGTGATCTCGCTGGTGCCGGGCACGCTGATCCTCGACGTCGACCGGGCCGAGGGCGTGCTCTACGTGCACCTGCTCGACGTGCGCGGACCCGAGGACATCACCGCCAGCCGCGAGCGCGTGCTCGCCGTCGAGCGGCGCATCGTGCGCGCCATCGGATCTCCCGACGAGGTACGCCGGCTCGACATCGAACCCGTGGAACGGAGGAACCACCAGTGACAGTCCTGCTCGCCGTCGCGCTCACCGTGCTGCTCTCGGCCACCGCGCTGCTCGCCCTGGCCCGGATCTACCGCGGCCCGTCCCTGCTCGACCGGGTCGTCGGCGCCGACCTGCTGCTGTCGGCGATGCTCGCCGCGGTGGGGGCGGAGGCCGCGGTGAACCGGCACGCCACCACTCTGCCCGTCCTGGTGGTGCTCTCCCTGCTCGGCTTCATCGGGTCGGTGTCGCTGGTGCGCTTCGCGGTCCGGGCCGAAGCGTGAGCGCGAGGAGTGAGCCGGGTTTGCGAGCCCCGCAGTCGCGAACGAAAGGAGGCTCAGCCTGATGGCCGGGGCGGTCGCGGACTGGGTGGGTGGCTTCCTGCTGCTGGCCGGGGCGGCGCTGGCCCTGGTCGCCGGCATCGGGCTGGTGCGCTTCCCGGACGTCCTGGACCGGATGCACGCGGCCACCAAGCCCCAGGTGCTGGGCGTCCTGCTGCTGCTGGCCGGGCTGGCGCTGCGCCTGCGTACCCCCTCGGATCTGGGCATGCTGGTCCTGGTGGCGATCTTCCAGCTCTCCACCGCGCCGGTGGCCGCGCAGATGATCGGCCGGGCCGCGTACCGCTCCGGGCGGGTCGACCGCACGCTGCTGGACGCCGACGAACTGGCCGGGCGCTGAACCGGACGTGCGGGAGGCTTCCCGGCACCCTCAGCGAACATCCAGCGGCCCCCGATAAAATGGGCGGCATGATCGACTCTCCTGCCCCGGAGGGCAGCAGTAGCCGGCCGGGTCATACCCGGCGAATTCCCTCCCCGACGACCCCGGGAGCCCTGAACCTCCCGTGTTGATCCTCGTCGGTCTCCTTCTCATCACCGTCCTCACCGCCGCCACCGGTTACTTCGTGGCCCAGGAGTTCGGTTACGTCGCCGTGGACCGGGGCAAGCTCAAGCAGCTCGCCGACGGTGGCGACCGTGCCGCGGCCCGGGCCCTGGAGGTGACCGGGCGGCTCTCGTTCATGCTGTCCGGCGCGCAGCTCGGCATCACCGTGACCGCCCTGCTGGTCGGTTACGTCGCCGAGCCGTACCTGGGTGCCGGGCTGGCCGACCTGCTCGGCCTGGCCGGGTTGTCCACCTCGGTGTCGCTGCCGCTGTCGGTGGCCCTCGCCCTGATCATCGCCACAGTGGTGCAGATGGTCCTCGGCGAGCTGGCCCCGAAGAACCTGGCCATCGCGCGGGCCGAGCCGCTCGCCCGCGCGCTGTCCCGGTCCACCCTGATGTACCTGAAGATCGCCGGTCCGCTGATCACGCTGTTCGACCGGGCCGCCGTACGGCTGCTCCGCCGGGTCGGCATCGAGCCGATCGAGGAGCTGCCCAGCGGCGCCACCCCGCAGGACCTGGAACAGATCATCGCCGAGTCCCGGGAGGAGGGGCATCTCGACGCCGAGATGTCCGACCTGCTGGACCGGGGTCTGGACTTCCGGGAGCTGACCGCCGGGGAGGCGATGGTGCCCCGGGTCGACGTGCACACCGTCCGGGCCGACGAGCCGGTCAGCCGGATCGTCGAGCTGCTGGACACCGGCCACTCCCGGTTCCCGGTCAGCGGCGCCGAGGGCGTCGACGACCTGATCGGCGTGGTCGGCATCGCCGACGTGCTCGGGGTGCCCCCGGCGCAGCGCGCGACCACCCGGGTCGACGCGGTGGCCGTACCCCCGTTGCTGGTGCCCGAGACGCTGCCGCTGCCGACGGTGCTGGACCGCCTGCGGTCCGGGCACCGGCAGCTCGCCTGCGTGGTCGACGAGTACGGCGGCTTCGCCGGCGTGATCACGCTGGAGGACCTGGCCGAGGAGCTGGTCGGGCCGATCCGCGACGAGGACGACCCGCCGGACCGCGCCGCGGCGCGGCAGGAGGACGGCTCCTGGGTGGTCCCGGCGCGCTGGCGCATCGACGAGGTCGCCGACAGCACCGGCATCGAACTGCCGGAGGCGCCCGAGTACGACACGCTCTCCGGTCTGGTGATGCGTGAGCTGGGCCGGGTGCCCGAGGTCGGTGACCGGCTGGAGATCCCGGTCGCCACGGACGGCGACGGGCCGGCCGGCGGCCGGCGGGTGCTGGTCGAGGTGCTGGCCGTGGACCGGCACGTGGCCGACTCGGTGCGGCTGCGGCCGACCGCCGACGTGTCCGGGGAGGGTGCCGCATGAGCCCCGGGTTCGCGTTGATCTTCTCCGGGGTGCTGCTGGCGCTCAACGGGTTCTTCGTGGCCGCCGAGTTCGCGCTCGTCGCGGCCAAGCGGTACCGGCTGGAACAGGCGGCGGCCGGCGGCGGCCGGGCGGCCCGCGCGGCGCTGGACGGCGTCCGCGAGCTGAGCCTCATGCTGGCCGGCGCGCAGCTCGGCATCACGCTGTGCACGCTGGGTCTGGGCGCGCTGGCCGAGCCGGCCATCGAGCACCTGCTCAGCCCGCTGCTGCACGCGGTCGGCCTGCCCGCCGCCGCCAGTCACGTGGTGGCGCTGGTGTTCGCGCTGTCGCTCGTGACGTTCCTGCACCTGGTGGTGGGCGAGATGGCCCCGAAGTCGTGGGCGATCACCGACGCGGAGCGTTCGGCGATGCTGCTGGCGCTGCCGTTCCGGGCGTTCGCCCGGATCGTCCGGCCGGTGCTGTCCCTGCTCAACGGGCTCGCGAACGCGATGTTGCGCCTGTTCGGGGTGCAGCAGCAGGACCAGCTGGCGCAGGTGCACGGCCCGGACGAGCTGCGCATCCTGCTGGAGCAGTCCCGGGAGCACGGGCTGCTCGGCGCCGAGCAGCACCAGTTGCTCAGCAGCATGCTGGAGCTCCAGGGCACCACAGTCGCCCAGGTGATGGAGCCGTTCGACCGGATCGTGACGGTGGGCCGGGGCGAGACCGCCGAGCGGATCGAGCACGTGTCCCGCGACAGCGGCCGCTCCCGGCTGGCGGTGGTCGACAGCGGTGGCGAGGTGTGCGGCCTGGTGCACGTACGCGAGGCGGTGCGCGCCGTCACCACCGGCCGCCCGGCGACCGCGGAGGAGTTGATGACCAACGCCTTCACGTTGCCGGCCGAGGCGTCGGTGACCGAGGCGGTGGCCGCGATGCGGGCGCAGCAGGCGCAGCTCGCGCTGGTGAGCAACGGCGGTGGGCCGACCCGGCCGATCGGGTTCGTCGCGCTGGAGGACCTCCTGGAGGAGGTCATCGGGGAGTTCGACGACGAGACCGACCCGGTGCCGCGAGGCCGCCGGATGCGCTGACCGTCATGCCGCCGACCCGGCGGGGTGGAACACCACCTCGGCCGGGCCGGCGTCCGTTCCGGCCTGGCATGGCCGGGCGGGCAGCGGGAAAGCCCCCGGCATGCGGTTGACCGGCGTGTCGCGGGACTCCGCCTGGACCGGGCTCTCGGTGAGCACCACGGTGCCCAACCCGAGCACCCGGCCGGGCCTGCGCCTGCCGGGCCGGGTGACGTTGAGCGCCGGCGGCTCGGACGTGCCGGTCCGGCACATCCGGCTGGGGCTGGTGACCCAGGTCGAGCCGGAGGACCCGGAGGCGCCGCGCCGCCTGGTGCAGTTCCAGACGTGGACGATCGCGGGACGGTTCGTGGTGCCGGCCGGGCGGCGGCGGGCGGTCGACTTCGCCGTGCCGCTGCCCTGGGAGTCGCCGGTGACCACGTACGGCGGGGTGCCGTTGCTGAGCCTGCGTACCGGGCTGCGCACCGAGGTGTCGGTGGACCCGGAGGTGGACCAGGGCGCGATGGTGCCGGTGCTGATCCACCCGCTGCCCACCCAGGAGCACGTGCTCGCCGCGCTGGACACGCTCGGCTTCGCGATCCGGCAGGCGGGGCTGCGTGAGGGACGGCTGCCGGGGGTGGAGCAGACGTTGCCGTTCCAGCAGTGGTACGGGTTCTGGGCCGCGCCGCTCTACGCCGGGCCGATGACCGAACTCGAAGTGATCATGATGACCGACCCGGCCGGTATGGAGGTGCTGCTCTGGGTGGACCGGCGGCTCTCCCTCGCCGGGATCACCCACCAGAGCATCAGCCGGTTCCGGGTCTGGCACGCCGGGGCCGACCAGCGCGACTGGGTGGCCACAGTGGACGGCTGGCTGCGGCACGCCGTCGACCGGCACGCGGCGGCCGCCGCGCACGCCGACTGGTCCGTCACGATCCGCGAGTCGGCGCATGTCAGCCGCCGCCCCGACCGGCCCGTCGCGCCGGGCTACGGGCTCGGTGGGACGGCCGGCGGCGCGGGCATCGGCGGTGGTGGCGGAGGCGGCGACGGCACCTGACCGCGCCGCCGGTCAGCCGGCGGCGAGCTTGAGGCTGAAGCCGAGGAACAGCACCGCGACCGCCGTGGTGCCGCTCGCGGCGAGCCGGCGGCGCTGCCGGAACTGGGCCGCCAGGTACGTGCCGGTGAAGATCAGCACGGTCAGGTAGATCGCGCTGGCGACCTGTGCGATCAGCCCGAGCAGCAGGAAGGACAGCGCCGGCCACGCGTACCCGGGGTCGACGAACTGGATGAAGAACGAGACGAAGAACAGGATCGCCTTCGGGTTGAGCAGGCTGATCACCAGCGCCCGCCGGAACGGCTCCCGCTGTTCCGCCGGCTCCACCTCGTCGATCAGGCGCGGCGTGGCCGGGTCGTTGCGGTCGCGCCAGCGCCGCCACGCGCCGCGCAGCATGGCCAGCCCCAGATACCCGAGGTACGCCGCGCCGGCGTACTTGATCACCAGGTAGAGCGGCGGGTACGCCTGGAGCAGCGAGGCGACCCCGGCGGCGGACAGGACCATCAGCACCGCGTCGCCGACGAACACCCCGGCGGCGGCCCGGTAACCGGTGGCCACGCCCCGGCGGGCGGCGGTGGCCAGCACGAAGAGCGAGTTCGGCCCGGGCAGCAGCACGATGGCCACGGTGCCCAGCACGTACGTCCAGATGTCGGTGATCCCCAGCACGCCGGACATCATGACGCCGCGCCCGCCGTCGGGCGAAGCCTTTCCCACAGGCTGACCTGTGCCTTCGGCCACTCCTGCGCGAGCATCGAGTACTGCACGGTGTCCCGCCAGGAGCCGTCGGCGCGTTGCTTGTGCTGCCGCAGCACGCCCTCCCGGCTCGCGCCGAGCCGTGCGATCGCCCGCTGCGAGCGCTCGTTGCGGATGTCGGTGTGCCACACCACGCGGACCGCGTCCAGGTCGTCGAAGGCCCGGCCCAGCAGGAGCAGCTTCGCCTCGGTGTTGACGCCGGTACGCCACCACGGGCGGCCCAGCCAGGTGTAGCCGATCGCCAGTGACCGGCGGACCGGGTCGATCTCGTAGTAGGAGGTCGTGCCGATCACCCCGCCGGTGACCGCACAGCGCTGCGTCCAGCACACCTGCTCGCCGCGCTCCTGCGCGTCCAGGTAACCGGCGACCACCCGGCGCATCTCGGCGGCGTCGGCCGGCTGCGTGCCGCCCAGGTGCCGCCAGACCTCCGGGTCGGCGGTGGCGGCGTACAGCTCGTCGGCGTGGGCGAGGTCGAGCGGCTCCAGCACGACGTGCTCACCGCGCAGCACCGCCGGCTCGTGCCACGGCGAGCGGGCCGCCCGCAGGTACGCAGGCACCGGCGCGGCCACACCGGGCGCCGGTTCGGGGCGGCCGGGCGTGAGCCGCAGTGGCACCACACCGGCCCAGTACGGCAGCGCCTCGTCGGCCGGCTCGTCGTTGACGCCGCCGGTGCGCACCCGTACCGACACCTCGCGCAGCGGCAGCGCCAGCACGGCCGTCTCGGCCAGCTCACGCCGGTTCGGCGGGCGGCTGTCGCCGGACCGGCCGGCGGCCACTTTCTCCACCAGCGCGGTCATCACCGCGGCCTTCTCGCCGGGGTCGTCGACCAGCCGGGCGGTGCCGTGCGCCACCACCGACCGGTAGTTGGCGCTGTGGTGGAACTGGGAGCGGGCGTAGATCAGCCCGTCGAGGTGGGTGACCGCGACGCAGACCGGCAGCCCGGCCTCGCCCCGGGCGGCGAGCAGCGGCCGGCTGCCGGTGGACCCGTGCAGGTAGAGCGTGTCGCCGAGGCGGACGTGCAGCGTCGGCAGGACGCGCGGCTCACCGTCGACTGTGAACGCCAGCGCGCAGTGGTACGCCTCGTCGAGCAGCGCGTGGGCGGTCGCCCGGTCGTAGTGCATCCGGTCGCGGACGCGGCTGGCGGTGGTGCGTTCGGTCGGGGGGTACACGTGACATCCCACCTTCGTGCTAGTACAATCTCCGAACTGTGGCAGCACATTATCAGATCGTCGGTTCCACCTCAGCCGCGATTTCGGCAAGCGTCGAATCCGGCATCCGCACCGGTGACCTCGCCCCGGGCGACGCCCTGCCCGCCGTCCGGGCGCTCGCCGCCGACCTCGGCGTCAGCCCGGCCACCGTCGCGAAGGCGTACCAGGAACTGCGGCAGCGCGGCCTGGTCGCGACCGCCGGCCGGCACGGCACCCGGGTCCGCCCCCGCCCGCCGGTCGCCGCCCGCCGCTCCGCGCTGCTGCCCCCGC
>NZ_RCVK01000218.1:0-58186 GCF_003667485.1 Micromonospora sp. BL1 | reverse complement strand
CTCGCCCTGCTGATCGCCGCGGCCCTGGCCATCGGCACGACTGTGGGAGCCCTGGGCATCAGGGCACGGCGCGCCGCCCGCCGCCGCGGCGCGCCATGCCCTGATGCCCAGGACTCCCACAGTCGTGCCGATGGCCAGGGACGCGGCGATCAGCAGGGCGTGTACCCACAGGAAGCCGGTCGGGCTGCCCTCGCCGACGGCGCCGGCCGACCAGGCGCGCTCGTCGTTCCAGATGGCGACCGCGAACCTCGGCCAGATCGCCCACGTCCAGACGCCGACGGCGACCAGGAACAGCGACCAACCACGTGACAGGACCATGGTCGGCCAGTATGCCAGCGGGGCCGTCCGCCCAGGTCAGGCCCGCGGCCGGCGCAGCTCGCGTTTTCGTTCCCGCCCCCGGGGCACTGTTCTGTCGAGCCGATTCGACGGAGGTGCCACCGATGCAGCCGTTCAACCCGTGGACCTGGCGGGATCCGTCCGCCCTGGCCGGTGGGTACGACCAGACCCGGCCCGGGGACGTGCCGGAACAGCGCACCGGCGAGGCGGACGACGGCCCGGACGCCCCCGGCCCGGGTACGCCGATCGACCTCACCGGCTACCGGGTGGAGGCGACGGACGGCCGGATCGGCTCCATCGACGAGGCGAGCGACGACGCCGACGCGCGGTACCTGGTGGTGGACACCGGCCCGTGGATCTTCGGCAAGAAGGTGCTGCTGCCGGCCGGGACGGTGGCCCAGGTCGACCACCTGGAGCGCGTCGTGCACGTGGACCGCACCCGGGAGCAGGTGAAGGAGTCCCCCGCGTTCGACAGCGACCACTTCGCGCACCCCGACTACCGGGAGCGGGTCGGCAGCTACTACACCGAGAGCTATCGACAGCAGTAAGCGCGGCAGGAGGCAGCGGCGCAGGCCGGTGAGCGGATACCGTGTCAGTCATGGTCCGGCCGCGCAGCTGCCTCCCGGAGACCCGCAGCGGTCTCCCGGGCCACGCTGTCGACGGCCGGGAGCAGATCCTCGACGTACTCCGTGCCGGCGGACTCCGTTTCCGCGCCGGCGGGCGATGGCGGCGCTCGTTCTGACGAGCCCGCTCCACCGACCCGGGTGACCCGGGTCGTTTCCCCGCCAGCGAACGGCACGAAAGGCGTACGACCATGTCCTCTGCACGCATGCTCACCGGCGACCGCCCGACCGGGCGACTGCACCTCGGCCACTACGTGGGCAGCATCGCCAACCGGGTGCGGCTGCACCAGCGCTACGAGAGCTTCTTCATCATCGCCGACCTGCACATGCTCACCACGCGCAACAGCCGCGCGGACATCGAGCAGGTCGCCCACAACGCCCGCGAGATGGTCACCGACATTCTCGCCGTCGGGGTGGAGCCGGAACGGGCGACGTTCTACCTCCAGTCCGCGATCCCCGAGGTCGGCGACCTGAACACGCTGTTCCAGAACCTCATCACGGTGCCCCGGCTGGAACGGGTGCCGTCGCTGAAGGAGATGACCCGGGACGCCGGCAAGGACGAGATGCCGTACGGCCTGCTCGGTTATCCGGTCCTCCAGGCCGCCGACATCCTCTGCGTGAAGGGACAGGTCGTGCCGGTCGGGAAGGACAACGTCGCGCACGTCGAGGTGACCCGGGAGATCGCCCGGCGGTTCAACCACCTCTACGGCGAGGTCTTCCCGGTCCCCGACATGATCATGTCGGACACGCCCACGCTCGTCGGCACCGACGGCGCCGGGAAGATGAGCAAGAGCAAGGGGAACGCGATCGCGCTCTCCGACGACGCGGCGACGGTGCGCCGCAAGGTGACGGGGATGTACACCGACCCGAACCGGGTCCGCGCCGACGTGCCCGGCACGGTCGAGGGGAACCCGGTCTTCGAGTACCACGACATCTTCAACCCGGACCGGGCTCAGGTGGCGGACCTCAAGGCCCGCTACCGGGCCGGCCGGGTCGGTGACGTGGAGGTCAAGGAGGCGCTGGCGACGGCGCTCAACCGGTTCCTGGACCCGATCCGGGAGCGCCGGACCCGCTTCGAGGCGCAGCCCGGCCTGGTCGACGAGCTGATCGTCACCGGCACCGAGCGGACCCGTGAACAGGTGCGTCGCACGCTCGTCGAGGTCCGCCGGGCGATGGGCCTGAGCAGCGCGTACACCCAGGTGCGGCGCCGGGCCGAGCGCTACCGCAAGGCCGTCGCGACCTCGGCCTGACCACGAGCCGGTCCGGGGTACGCGCTTGCGCCAACCCCGGGCCGGCCGGTTACGCTGCCGACATGGCCAGCTCGCACGCGTACCCGATGACGTCCTCCGACGTCCGGCTCGGCGCGCTGCGACGCCGGCGGTCCCGCGACCGCCTGCGCTGAGCCTTCCCCTCCTGCGACCGGCGGATCGAGCCGCCGGTCGTCATCGATCGTCCTCGCTCCGCCGTCGCGTTCCCGTCCGGTGATCCGCGCGGCGGATCCACAGCGAGATCGGCGTACTCATGGATCTTGAAAGATTGCTCAGCGACCGGCTGGCGCCGGCGTTCGCGGCGGTGGCCGGCGGGCCGGTGGACCCGGCCGTGCGGCGTTCGCAGCACGCCGACTTCCAGTCCGACGCGGCGCTGGGGCTGGCCCGGCGGCTCGGCCGGCCGCCGCGGGAGATCGCCGCGGAGGTACGGGAGCGCGCGGCGCTCGGCGACCTGTGCGCGGCGGTCGAGGTGTCCGGTCCGGGCTTCCTGAACCTGACGGTGGCCGGGCACGCGCTCGGCGGGCTGGTGTCCGTGATGGCCGCCGACCCGCGGCTCGGCGTGCCGCCCGTGGCCGAGCCGGAGACGGTGGTGGTCGACTACTCGGGGCCGAACGTGGCGAAGGAGATGCACGTCGGGCACCTGCGGTCGACGGTGATCGGGGACGCGGCGGCGCGGACGCTGGAGTGGCTCGGGCACCGGGTGCTGCGCGCGAACCACCTCGGCGACTGGGGCACGCCGTTCGGCATGCTGATCGAGCACCTGCTCGACCTAGGCGAGGCCGGGGCGGCGCAGGAGCTGTCCATGGGTGACCTGGACGGGTTCTACAAGGCGGCGCGGGCGAAGTTCGACGACGACGAGGCGTTCCGGGAGCGGTCGCGGCAGCGGGTGGTGGCGTTGCAGGGCGGCGACCCGGCGACGTTGCGGCTGTGGCGGCTGCTGGTGACGCAGTCGGAGAGCTACTTCCTGACGGTGTACGACCTGCTCGACGTGACGCTGACCGGCGACGACTTCCGGGGCGAGAGCAGCTACCACGACCAGCTCGCCCCGACTGTCGAGGAGCTGGACCGGCTCGGGCTGCTGCGGCGCAGCGACGGCGCGGACTGCGTGTTCCCGCCCGGCTCGGTGGGCCGTGACGGCGAGCCGCTGCCGCTGATCGTGCGCAAGTCCGACGGCGGGTACGGCTACCCGGCCACCGATCTGGCCGCGCTGCGGCACCGGACCGGCGCGCTCGGCGCGACCCGGCTGCTCTACGTGGTCGGGCTGCCGCAGCGGCGGCACTTCGAGATGGTGTTCGCGGTCGCCGCGCAGGCCGGATGGCTGGCCGCGCCGGTGCGGGCCGAGCACGTCGGGTTCGGCTCGATCCTCGGCTCTGACGGACGGATGCTGCGCAGCCGGGCCGGCGGGTCGGTGAAGCTGGCCGGGCTGCTCACCGAGGCGGTCCAGCGGGCCACCACGCTGGCCCGGGAGCGCAATCCGGAGCTGGGCGAGGCAGAGGCCGCCGAGGTGGGGCGCGCGGTCGGCGTCGGCGCGATCAAGTACGCCGACCTGTCCGGCGACCGGCAGAAGGACTACGTGCTGGACTGGGAACGGATGCTGTCGCTGGACGGGAACACCGCGCCGTATCTGCAGTACGCGTACTCCCGGGTCCGGTCGATCCTCCGGCGGGCCGGCGCGGCGGCGCGCCCGGACGCGGAGGTCTCGCTGGCCGAGCCGGCCGAGCGGGCGCTCGCCATGGAACTGGTCGGCTTCGCCGCGGTGGTCGACGAGGTGGCGGGCAGCCTGGAGTTCCACCGGCTGACCGCGTACCTGCACCGGCTGGCGGTCGCATTCAGCGCGTTCTACGAGCGCTGCCCGGTGCTGCGGGCCGAGGGGCCGGTCCGGGAGAGCCGGCTCGTGCTGTGCGAGCTGACCGGGCGGGTGCTGCGGCAGGGCCTGGACCTGCTCGGCATCCGTACCCCGGAACGGTTGTGAGGCCGAGGGGTCACGGGAAGCCCGCGCGGCGGCTAGCGTGACGCATCGATCGAACGAGAGGGTGGCGACCATGGCGGATCGACGCGCGGTACTCGCTCCGGGACGGGGCTACGACACCCGGGGTCCGCTCTTCGTCTACATCGGTGAGGCGTTGCGCCGGCTCGGCTTCGACGTGCACGAGGTGACGTGGCGGTCGATCGGGGATCTGCGCCTCGACAGCGCGCCGGAGTGGGTCGCCGAGCAGCTGGATCCGGTCCTCGACGCCGGGGTGGACCTGCTCGTGGGCAAGTCGCTCGGCAGTTTCGCCGCCCCGCTCGCCGCCGATCGGGGCATCCCGGCGGTCTGGCTGACGCCGCTGCTGACCGACCCCGCGGTACGGGAGCCGCTGGGCCGGGCCACCGCGCCGTTCCTGCTGGCCGGCGGCACCGCCGACCGGGTCTGGGACGGTGCGGTGGCGCGCCGGCTCACCCCGTACGTGGTGGAGGTCGCCGACGCCGACCACTCGATGATGGTGCCCGGACCGTTGGCGGCCTCGGCCGAGGCGCTCGGGCGGGTCTGCACCGCGGTGGAGGAGTTCGTCGCCGGCCGCTGACGGTCAGCGGCGACTCCGCCGCGTCCACATCACCGCCACCACTGCCGCGATGAGCGGCAGCAGGCAGCAGAGCGCCAGGACGGACATGTGCCACGGCTTGATCGCTCCCATGGGGCGAACGATAGGCGTCGCTGTCCACGCCCCGCTACGCGGAGGCTCGGGCAGCCTTGCCGTCCAACCACAGCGTGTCGCTGTCGTCGCGGTGGGAGCCGGTGGAGCCGACGTGCTTGGCGCTGATCTTCGGCCCGTTCTTGATCACGTGGACCAGGGCCATCGCGTGTCCCCGGCCGAGGCCGTACTCGTCCTTGAGCCAGCCCACGATCACGCCGGCCTTGACGTCGGCGGTGTCGTAGCCGCGCTCCTTGGCCTCGTCGACCAGGACGCGCGGGGTCTTGCCGGTCTTGTCCTCGATCGCGTCGAGGTACGCCTGGAAGGACATCTGCTCAACCCTTCGTCCGGGAGGTGGTGACAACTCCACCCTCCCGGGCGGCGCGGCTCCGATCAACGACGGACCGGGCCACCGTCGTTGCCTCCAGGTCAACGATCGCCGGGCGAGACGCCGGAGAGCCCGGCCCGCGATCACGCGGGCCGGGCTCTCCAGATCTCGGGGTACGCGCTCAGCGCTGGAGCGTGAGCAGCCCGGGCCGGTAGGGCAGGAGGCCGTAGTCGCCGCCGGAGTTGGGCGAGCGGCCCTGGTAGAGCAGTTGGAGGTTGCAGGGGTCGACGGTGAAGGTCTGGTCAGCGGTGGTGCGGATCAGTTCGCCGTGGCTGATGTCGTTGGTCCAGGTCGCGCCGCTGTTGACCTTGCCCGCGAACGGGTTGGACTCGGTGGCGGCCTGCGGGGTCCACGAGCCGCCCAGGCTGGTGGCGGTGAAGGACCGGAAGTAGCGGCCCTGGGAGCCGATGGCCTCGACGATCATCAGGTAGCGGGTCTGGCCCTGCAGCTTGTAGACCTGCACGGCTTCGAACAGGTTGTTCGTCGAGTCCGACATGATGGTCGTGTAGTTGGAGCCGAAGCTGCCGGGGAAGTTGCTCAGCGGCATGCTGGAGCGGTAGATCTTGCCGTTGTCACCGGCGAAGAACAGGTACATGTTCTGGTCGTCGGCGATCAGCGTCTGATCGATCGGGCCGGTACCGGAACCGGAGATGCTGCCGGTGAACAGCGGCTGCGCCGACGACCAGCCGTTCGGGTTCGTCGGATTCGTCGAGGTCCGGTACGAGAACGCGGTCGGCCCCCACTGGTAGGCCAGGACCCAGATGTTGCGCGGCGCGAAGTAGAACAGCGTCGGCGCGACGGTGCCGGACGACATCGCGTTCTGGCTGGCGGAGGCCATCTGCGACCAGTTCGAGAACAACCCGAAGTTCATCGACCCCCACGACGACCCGGTGTCGTGCGTGGTCGCGTACACCAGGTGCTGCCCGTTGTAGGGCACCACCGTGAAGTCCTTCAACGACACCCAGCCCGAGCGCGGCTGCGCCAACGCGCCCGTCGACGACCACCGGTACGTCGACGGCAGGTTGCACGTGCCACCCGGAGGCGGCGTGGTCGGCGCCGGCGTGGTGGGGTTGCCGCCGCCGTCCACCCGGACGAGCTGCCACTGCTGGTTGGCGCCGTTCCAGTCGTCGTACTGGACGATGTTTCCGCCGTCGGCGGTCGAGGCGCCCTGCACCTCCACCACCTTGTTGCTGTTGCGGTTGATCAGGCGGACGTAGCCGCTGTCGGAGTCGGCCAGCCGGAACTGCTGGTTGGTCCCGTTGGTGTCGGACCACTGCACGATGCTTCCGCCGTTGGCGGTCGACCAGTTGTAGACGTCGAGCACCTTGCCGGACAGCCGTGACTTCAGCCGGTAGTAGCCGCCGCCGGAGTCGACGAACTGCCACTGCTGCTGGTTGCCGTTGTTGCGCGTCCACTGGGTGATCCGCGCGCCGTCGTTGGTGGCCAGGTTGTAGACGTCGAGCGCCTTGCCGCTGTTGCGGTTGACCAGGACGTACCAGGCGCTCGTGTCGACGCTCGCGGCCGCGGCGGGCGCGGACACGACCGCCACGGCGCCGGCGCCGGCGAGTAGCGCTGCCGCGCCGGTGGCGACGACGCGCGGCAGCCATCCGCGCCGTCGTGGCGGCGACACAGTCGATGGGGACCTACCGAAAGCAAACATGTTCCTCCCTCAGATCAGACATGTTGTGAGCGCTAACAATCCGTCGAAGCGCACTGATCCCACACCCGGCCTGCCACGCGCCCAGCCGCGCCCGCCCGGTGAGCCGCCCAAGCCGCCGCCCCGTGCCATCGACTGTGAGCGATAACACGTCGTTCGTCAAGTCGTAACAGTCGATGGCTGGCGGGCGCGTGACGTCACCGGGCCATGTCAGCTTCTCGACCCAGCACTACCGCCGCCCGCACCACGGCCCGACAGTGCACAACGGCTGGAGGGGTGGTGGGGGAGTTGGGGCAGCCGACGGACGAATCCGTCATGATCCGGGACTGGTTCGGCGTGCCGCGGGTGTCCGCCGAGGACCGGGCCGCGGTCTTCGGCGTACGCACCCAGGACCCGCGCGTGGAGTTCGTCGCGCTGACCGTCAAGTACTGGCTGGACGCCCACGCCACCCGGTCGATGACCCGCGAGCGGGTGCTGGCCGCGATGACCGGCCGCATCACCCAGGACAACGTCTGGGACCTGGTCTCGATGCTCGCGCGACTGCGGCTGGCCGAGGCGTTCTTCGACCTGGCCGCCTCCGACGTCGACACCGACGGCGCGTTCCGCCGCTACCTGCTCGGTCTCGATCCCGCACTGCTCGACGCGATGCGGCACTACGCGGCCTGGAACGGCATCAACCCGAAGCTGTTCCTGGACGGATTCGCCGTCGGCGTCGGGGAGTCAGTCGCGACGGTGGTGGTCGACCTCGGCAAGCTCGTGCAGTTGATCGGCCGTCTCCAGCAGGAGCAGTTCACCACACTCATCGTGCTCACGGTCGACCCGCGCGCCGGTGTCCAGCGCCTCGCCGACCAGGCGACAGTCGTACGCCAGGCGCTGGCCGGGATCGTGGCCGCGCTGGACCCCACCACAGTGCCGGATCGGTTGCTGGCGCTGTGGCGCGGGTGGGCGGCCGAGTTCGCCCGCCACCTGGACGACCTCGACCCGTTCGCCGCCGGCCGGCTGCTCGGGCGCGTCGCCGGCGACCTGTACCAGGTGCTCACCGGCCTGGTGCAGCTCGCCCGGCTGCTCGGCGGCGTCGCGGTGCGCGCCGCCGTCCGGTACGTGCCGCTGCTGCTCGCCGGCGCCCGGGAGGCGCGCCTGCTGACCGCCCAGACGGCCGCGCTGCTGGTGGCGATCGGCCGGGCGGCGATCGTCGCCACGCCCCAGGTGGGCCTGGCGGTGCTGCGGACACTCTTTCCGCCGAAGGTGCTCGACGCGCTGTTCCGGCATGGCCGGGCGCTGCTCGTCGACGCCGAACTGACCCTGACCGTGTTCAACCAGGCGGCGCACGCCGAGGCGTTCGCGGGCGCCGGTGCGGGCACCCGGCTCGGCGCGCTGGTCAGCCTCGACGGCCGGCCGGTGCTGATGGCGAGCATGTCGGAGACGGTGTCGTCGGCCGGCCGGGCGGCGACCCGGGCCGAGCTGAACGAGGCGCTCGACGAGATCATCAAGCGGGTCGAGAACCTGCGCGAGCTGAAGCCGCCGAAGACACCCCGGGACATCCAGGCCGCCGTCGTGCGCGCAGCCGTCGCCCGGCAACTCGAGCAGCGACTGACCACCGCGTTCAACCGGTCGCTCCAGACCGCCGCGTACGAGGAGTTCCGCGCGTTGCGCAAGGCCGGGCAGGCGCAACCGTGGCGGCTCGGCCAGCAGGTGCACCGGCGGATGGCGGCCGAGGTCGCGCAGCTCGTCGGCCGGTCGCCGGGCCTGGAGGCGTTCGCGGAGAAGTCGCTGGCGACAGTGGTCGAGGCGGTCCGCGCGGCCCACCCGGAGCTGGCGCCCGCGCTGCGCGGCTCCGAGGCGGTGCTGCGGCAGACCGTCGCCCAGATGCTGCTGGGCCACCCGGACCGGGATCTGCTGCTGCGGCTCGTCGGGTTCACCGGCAACCCGGCCGCGACCGGAGCGGAGAAGGCGCTCGCCGGCCACCTCGCCGAACGGTTCCGGTGGAAGGCGTCGACCACTGTCGGGGACCTCCGCTCCGACCTGCTGCTCGTCGACCCCGAGGCGGCCCGCGTCACGAACGTCGACTGGACGTCCTCGACGAAGCTGGAGCGCTTCGAGAAGACCTGGGGAACCGTCGCCGACGACCTCGGGGAGACGTTCGACGGTCGCTGGGAGGCGATCGCGGAGGCGTACCAGCGAGCTGCGAAGGGCGGTGCGCCGGCCGAGGTCGTCGCCGGCCTCGAAGAACTGACCGCGCACGCCGTACGCGAGACGGTCGTCCGCCAGGCCGCCCTCAGCCAGTTGTTCCCCGGGTTCTTCGTCACCTCGCACGAGATGACGTACCGGGGGCTGCACGCCCTGTTCGAACTGCCGCTGTAGAGGAGCACCGATGGGCAGAGTCGTCGTCGCCGACGCCGATCCGGCGACGCTTGGTTTCAGCACCGCGCATTCCGACCGGTACGTCTACTCCAACTACTTCGTACCGGTCCGGCTCACCTTCGGCGGTGGCGAGACGCCCATCCTGCCGTTCTACGTCAAGCAGGCGCTGATCGAGGCGATCCGCTACGGCGGGCTCGACGGCGACCGGCTGCCGCACCTGCTCAAGGAACTCGGCCTGGCCGACCTGTGGAAGGCCAACGAGATGGACGCCGCCACCGAGGCGCTGCCCGGCGCCGACTCGGGCATGTCGTACCGGGAGCCGCCGGCGCGACGCCAGACGCTGCTCGGCGACCAGCAGGCGGAGTTCCTCGCCGGGCTGCTCCAGTCCGACGTGGGCATCGCGTTCCTCGACCGCACCCGGATCCGACCGGTGGGTTTCGCGCTCGGCGAGCACGTCTACGCGCTGGCGCTCGCCCCCGGTGAGGAGGCGGTGCTGGAGCAGCGCACCTACACCAAGCGCGAGCTGACCCTGGAGGAGCAGAACGAGTCGGAACAGCAGACCGACGTCGAGCTGACCAGCGCGCTCACCACCGAACTCCAGGAGGGCTTCGAGCGGCAGAAGTCGCTCACCGACACCTGGGGGCTCAACGCGAGCCACACCGGCCAGTACACCAGCCCGACCGGCATCTGGGGCACCTTCAACGCCAGCCACACCATCGGCTTCGCCACCAGCGTCACCGCGGCGAGCCAGGAGACGAGCCGCCGCGCGGTCAAGGACAGCCGGACCGCCACCTCGAAGGTCGCGGCGCGCTACCGCACCCAGCACAAGACCGACTTCAAGCTGGTCAGCGAGACCGGTACGGAGTCCTCCTCGAAGCGCACCGTCCGCAACCCGAACCGGGCCACGCCGATCACACTGCACTACTTCAAGGTGCTGCAACGGCTGGAGCTGGCCCACGAGCGGTACGGGGCACGGGTCTGCTGGGCCCCCACGATCAAGGATCCGGCGTTCGCCTTCGCGCAGAAGATCGTCGACGGGCGGAAGCGGATCCGCGACAACGCGGTCGCCGCGCTGCCCCCGATGCCGGTGAAGCCGGAGCGCCCGCCGCGTGGCGCGCCCGCAGCGGTGGAGACGCGCGTCGTGTACTCCCCTGTGGTCACGCTCGACAAGTGGGGACTCACCGGTGACATGAGCGCCGACTACGACGTCGACGTCGCGTTCGACGCCGGCTGGGAGTGGGACGGCGACATCGACACGATCCGGCAGAACCTCACGCTGATCACCCGCCGCCCGCCCGAGGCGATCGCCGCCCGGGTGGTGGGCGTGCCGGTGGTCACCGAGGCGGACGGCCGGCCGGTGCTGCGCGTACGCGTGCACGTCGGCGCCCGGAGCTGGCTGGGCGGTCCGGGCGCGGACGTGCAGCTCGCCGCCGGGTTCCGGCGTACCCCGACGGTGGTGGACCAGACCGCCGACGACGCGGCGTACAACGCGCTCGTCGCGGGCTACCTGACCGATCTCCAGGAGTGGCAGGACCGGCGCGACGAGGCGCTGGCGGCGGCGGAGACGGCCGGGGACGAGTTCGAGGCGCGGTTGCGGGCCGGCTTCTCCCCGGTGAACGAGATGGTCTCGCAGATCGTGGAGGCGCACTTCCCGGCCAGCGTGCGGGACGAGGCGTGGGAGATCGACTTCTGGCACCGCGTCTTCGACTGGGAGCGCGCGTCGTTCGTGGCGTACCCCGGCTGGTGGTCCGGCGGCGACGCCCGCGCCCCGGAGCGCGACCCCGGCGACTTCGTCAACGCGAGCTGGGCGAAGCTCTACCTGCCGGTGCGGGCCGGTATGGAGCTGACCGCGCTGCGGTGGATCTTCGGCAAGGTGGTGGCGACCAGCCTGGCGCCGCAGGTGGAGCACGAGCTGACGGCGTTCGTGGACGAGCTGACGGCGTACCGGACCGGCCACCTCGGCAGCGGCGACGAGATGCCCGAGCTGACCACCGAGTGCCAGGACGTGCCGGAGCGGGTGTACTGCCTGGCGAAGTGGACCGAGTTGATGCCCACCGACGGCACCCACCTGGAGGTGGTGCAGGGGGCCACGACAGCGGCCGACGCGGTGACCGCCAAGGAGATCAGCGACGCGGAGGCGTTGCGGGCGGCGCTGCTCGACGGCGAGGTGCAGACCAACCGGCTCCGGACCAGGGCGTACGACCAGATGACCGAGCCGGCCGACGTCGGCATCCACCTCGGCGCACCGTCCGGGAGCGGCCCGGCCGTCTGAGCCGCTCGTCCACCCCGACCCCTCGCCTGACCAGGGGATCGGGGTGGACGATTTCTGGCAAAGTCTGAACTTTCGATTCGTGGTCCAGATGGGCAAAAAGGCGCATAATTGATCCCTTACGGTCGCTCCCCCTGGCGACGACGGCGCCGGCCCGGCGAACCGTCCAAAAAGAACCGTCTCCCCACCGGTGGGTCGATGGTGCTGGATCCCCCAGAGGCACTAGGTTGGCCGTCGCCGCTGTGCTCGGCCGGCGTATACGAACCTAAGGAAGACTCATGACTACCGCACCCTTGCGCCAGGATGAGCCCCCGGTCTCGCTGGGCAGGGTCCGCGCGGAGCCGCTCGACCGGCTCTCCGCCGCGGACATCTCCCCCATCGTGCGCCGGGTGATGGCGGCTCACCTCGATCAGACCCGGATCCCGGCGGCGAAGTTCTCGTCGTTCATCTGATCCCCGATGGCCCCGGGGCCCGCCCGCGCGGCGCTCACCGAGTTCGTCCTCAAGGTGCACGCCAGGTGTGACCTGGCGTGCGACCACTGCTACGTCTACGAACACGCCGACCAGAGCTGGCGCCGCCGCCCGGTACGGATGACGCCGGAGGTGCTTCGGGCCGCGGCCGGGCGGATCGCCGAACACGCCGCGGCCCACGCCCTGCCGGACGTCACTGTCATCCTGCACGGCGGGGAGCCGCTGCTGCTCGGCGCCCAGCGGCTGGGCGAGGTGCTCGCGGACCTCCGGCGAGTCGTCGGGCCGGTCACCCGGCTCCGGCTCGGCATGCAGACCAACGGCGTCCTGCTCTCCGAGCGGCTCTGCGACGTGCTCGCCGAACACGACGTGGCGGTCGGCGTATCGCTCGACGGCGACCGGGCCGCCAACGACAGGCACCGGCGCTTCCGGTCCGGTGCCGGCAGCTACGACCAGGTGCTCCGCGCGCTCGCCCTGCTGCGCCGCCCGGCGTACCGGCGGATCTACTCCGGCCTGCTGTGCACGGTGGACGTGCGCAACGACCCGATCGCGGTGTACGAGTCACTGCTCGCCCAGGAGCCTCCGCGGATCGACTTCCTGCTCCCGCACGCCACCTGGGACGATCCGCCGTGGCGGCCGGCGGGCGACGGCACCGCGTACGCGGACTGGCTGCGTGCCGTCTACGACCGCTGGCGGGCCGACGGCCGGCCGGTCTCCGTCCGCCTCTTCGACTCGCTGCTGTCCACCGCCGCGGGCGGGCCCAGCGGCACCGAGTGGCTCGGTCTCGACCCGGTCGACCTGGCGGTGATCGAGACGGACGGCGAGTGGGAACAGGCGGACTCGCTCAAGACCGCGTACGACGGCGCGCCGTCCACCGGCATGACCGTCTTCTCGCACGCGGCCGACGACGTGGCGGCCGACCCGCTCCTGGCCCGCCGCCGCTCCGGCCGGGCCGGGCTCAGCGACGAGTGCCGGCGGTGCCCGGTGGTCGACCAGTGCGGCGGCGGACTCTTCGCCCACCGGTACGGCGCCGGGCACTTCGACCATCCGAGTGTCTACTGCGCCGATCTGAAAGAGCTGATCGTGCACGTGAACGAGAACCCACCAGCAGCCGTCCGGCTCGACGCCGGCCTGCCCGACGACTTCATCGACCGCCTCGCGGCGCTGACCGGCGACCGGGTCGCCATCGGCCGGCTCGTCGAGGCGCAGATCGCCATCGTCCGCGCGCTGCTCGCCGAGGTGGCCGACCGGCTGCCGGCCGGCGGGGCCGGAGCCGACGGCTGGGAGGCGCTGACCGCCCTCGACCGCGGCGCGCCGGAATCCGTCGCCCGGATCGCGGCCCATCCCTACGTGCGGGCGTGGGCTGTCGACTGCCTCGCCGGCACCGGCACCGGCGCCCGGCAGGGACCGGACTACCTGACCGCGCTCGCCGTCGCCGCCGCGCTCGACGCCGGCACGCCGGTACGCCTCGACGTACCGGTGCGATCCGGCCGTCTGCACCTGCCGACGGTGGGCACGGTCCTGCTGCCCGAGGTGGGCGACGGCGCCGCACGGGTCGAGACCGGCCCGGGTTCGCTGCGGGTGACCGCCGGGGACGTGACGGTCACGGTCCGGCCCGGAACGCCCGGGGACGCGCCGAGGTGGTGGCCGGCCCGCGTGCTCACCGCGTCGGACGTGAGCGTCCTGCTGGAGGACGGCGACCCGCACCGCGACTGCCACCGGCTGCCCGCCGGTGACCGGCTCGACGACGCCGGCGCCGCGCGCTGGGCCGAGACGTTCGCGGCGGCGTGGCGGGTGATCCGGGACGAGGTGCCGGGCCACGCCGAGGAGCTGCGCGCCGGGCTGCGGGCCGTGGTGCCGCTGCGGCGCAGCGGTGCCGGCGTCAGCGAGGCGTCGACCGCGCGGCAGGCGTTCGGCGGTGTCGCGGCCACGGAGACCGACGCCGGATCGCTCGCGGTGCTGCTCGTGCACGAGTTCCAGCACAGCAAGATGAACGCCCTGCTGGACATCTGCGACCTGGTCGACGGCACCCGGCCGCTCGACATCACAGTGGGCTGGCGGCCCGACCCCCGGCCCGCGGAGGCCGTCCTGCACGGCATCTACGCGCACGCGGCGGTGGCCGACATCTGGCGGATCCGGGCCGGCCGCCAGGTCGACGGCGCGCAGGCGGTCTACCGCCGGTACCGCGACTGGACGGCCGAGGCGATCGGCGCGCTGCAACGTGCGGACGCGCTCACCCCGGCGGGATCGCGGCTGGTCCGGCAGGTCGCCCGCTCGATGTCCGGGTGGCCGTCGTGACCGCCGCCCGGACCGCGTACCGGGCCGGCACGCTCGCCGCCGACCTGCGCGCGCTCGGGCTCGGCCCCGGCGACGTGGTGCTGGTGCACTGTTCCCTGCGCGCGCTCGGACCGGTCGACGGTGGCGCGGACGCCCTGGCCGCGGCGCTGCGCACGGCCGTGGGCCCGGCCGGCACCGTCGTGGTCCCGGCGCAGACCCCGGACAACTCGGTGAGCAGCGCCGCGTACCGCGCCGCGACCGCCGGGCTCACCGACGAGGAACGCCTGGCGTACGAGGACCGGATGCCCGGCTTCGACCCGGCCGTCACACCGTCGTTCGGGGTCGGCGCGTTCGCCGAGCACGTACGCCGGCTGCCCGGCGCGGTCCGCAGCCGGCACCCGCAGACGTCGTTCAGCGCGTGGGGGCCCCGGGCGGAGGAGCTGATGCGCGTCCACGACCTGGACTCCCACCTCGGGGAGCGGTCCCCGCTGGCCGCCCTGGAGGCGGCCGGCGCGTGGACGCTGCTGCTCGGTGTCGGTTATGCGACATGCACCGCGCTGCACCTCGCCGAGTACCGGTTGCGCCGCCCGCCGCAGCGGCGTCCGTACCGCTGCTACGTGGTGCGCGACGGCCGCCGGGAACGGCTCGACTTCGAGGCGCCGCACCTCGACGCGGCCCTGTTCAGCGAGATCGGCGCGGAACTGGACCGGGCGGCGTTCACCCGGCACGGAACGGTCGGCGACGCGCCGGCCCGGCTGCTGCCGATATCCGGCGCGGTAGGCGCCGCCGTGGCGTGGATGGACGCCCACATCGGACGGTGAGGGCCTGGTAACCCGAGCGCAACCTCTCTACCCTGATCGATAGACGCCGTATCGTGTCGACCGGGGAGCAGCGCGTGATCATTGGCGGTTGGGGGTCAGGCGCACTTCCCGTGGAACGGTCGTGTCGCCGTGACCTCTGAGCGGCCCGCGCTGCCGGGCCCGCCCTACTTCTTCCTCAGCTACGTCCCCCCGCCGACGCACAACGACCGCACCCCGGGCGACCACTGGGTCCGCCGCTTCTACCACGATCTCAACCTGGCGATCGACGGCCGGCCCGGCGACCGGTTACGCCGGCAGGGTTTCGCCGACTTCATGGTGCGGCCGCCGGACGACCGGACGGAACGAAAACGCACCGCACTGGCCGAGGCCGAGGTGTTCGTGCCGCTGTACTCACCGGACTACCTCAACCGGGACGACTCACGCCGGGAGCGGGAGTGGTTCCGGCAACGGCTGATCCGGGCCGGCCGCCCGCCCGACGGCGACAACATCCTGCCGGTCCTGTGGATCCCGTCGCCCGCCGCCGTGCACGCGCCGGACCAGGCCCGGGCGGTGGCGATGGCCGCCGACGTGGACGCGTACGCAGCGAACGGGATGAGCGCGCTCTGCCGGCTCCAGAAGTTCCAGCACGCCTACAAGGAGGTGCTGGGCCGGCTCGCCCAGCACATCGTCGACACCGCCGAGCAGACCCCGCTGCAACCGGCCGAGCCGCCGACCGGCCCGACCGACCTGCCGTCGTCGCCGACCAGCGAGGTGCCGTTCCGGGCGGTGGTGATCGCGCCCGAGGAACCGGCGGAGGCGGGCCGGCTCAACGGGCGGTCCGACACGCACGCCGGCCGGTGGCGCCCGTTCCGTGACCGGCCGCCGGTGGTCGACGACGTGACCGACGCGGTGCAGCGGCTACGGATGCCGATCGACGTCCGGGACTTCGTACCCGATGCCGGGCTGTTCCGGGGCTGCCCGGGCGTACTCATGATCGATCCTCGGGTGGTCGAGACGCCGGACGGTGCGGAGGCCGTCCGCGCGGCCGCGGCCTCGCTGCACCGCTGGGTGGGCGTCGTGGTGATCATCGAGGACTCGGCACCCGGCCGCCGCTCCCACGCGGCGGTGCTGCTCGACCGGGCCATCGCGATCTTCCCGGCCGCGGCACGCCCGCTGGCGATCACCACGTACGACGACTGGCGGGCCGGGATCCACGGCCTGGTCGACCGGATGCGCCGCCGCTACCTGGAGGCGAGACCGGCCTACCCGCCGCCGGGACGGCCGATCAGCAAACCCCGGCTCTGGGAGAACCCGCCGCCCGACGAGGGAGTGGACACATGACCCGACGCGAGGGACAGGTCGTCACCTTCTACTCCTACAAGGGCGGCACCGGCCGGACGATGGCGCTGGCGAACGTCGCCTGGATCCTCGCCGCCAACGGCAAGCGGGTGCTCGCCGTCGACTGGGACCTGGAATCCCCCGGCCTGTCGCGCTTCTTCGCGCCGTTCATCGACCGGGACGCGCTGGAGAGCACCGGCGGGGTGATCGACCTGATCCGGGAGTACGAGTGGGCGACCACCACCAAGCAGGACAAGGGCGACGACCGCTGGCACGAGCAGTACGCCCGCGTGCACAAGTACTCGTTCTCGCTGAACTGGTCCAACTTCCCCGGTGACGGGACGCTCGACTTCCTCGGCGCCGGCCAGCAGAACAACGACTACGCCGGCGCGCTCGCCGGGATGAACTGGGACGAGTTCTACGAGCGGCAGGGCGGCGGCTACTTCTTCGACGCGCTGCGCGCCGACATGAAGCGCAACTACGACTACGTGCTGATCGACAGCCGCACCGGGTTCTCCGACGTCGCCGACATCTGCACCATCCAGCTGCCGGACGTGCTGGTCACCTGCTTCACCCTCAGCGAGCAGGGCATCACCGGCGCGGCCAAGGTGGCTCGGCTGGTCGAGCACCGCTACGGGTCGCGGCGGATCCGGGTGCTGCCCGTGCCGATGCGCATCGACCCGGCGGAGAAGGTCAAGGCGGACACCGGGCGGGCGGTGGCCCGGCAACGCTTCAGCGGGCTGCCGAGCGGGATGAGCGAGGCCGACCGGGACCGGTACTGGGCCCGGATGCAGGTGCCCTACCAGGCGTTCTACGCGTACGAGGAACTGCTCGCCACGTTCGCCGACCAGCCCGGCGTCAACGGGTCGCTGCTGTCCGCGTACGAGGTGCTGGCCCGGGAGATCACCCGGGGCGAGGTGGAGTCGCTGCCGCCGATGAGCAGCGCGGTACGCGAGCGGGTCAACGCCCGGTTCACCCGTACCTCCAACTCGGTGGAAAACGAGATCCTGCTCCGGCACGCCCCGTACGACCGGGTGTGGGCGGAGTGGATCGGTCACCTGCTGGTCTCGGCCGACGTCCGGGTGACCGACCCGTGGTTCACCGACGACGAGGCGCCCCGGACGGCCCGGGAGCTGATCATCGTCTCCGAGTCCAACGCCAACGAGGAGGCGGTGCTCGCCGCGCCGGACCGCTCGCCCGACCAGGTGCCGCTCGTCGTCTACGTCGCGGACGTGCGGCGCCTGGCGAACGTGCCCGCCGCGCACACCGTCTCGGTGGCCGGGCTGGAGGCGCGGACCGCCGCCGCGCGGATCCTGCGCCTGGTCGGCCGCGAGGGCGTGCCCGCCGATCTGGAGCTGCCGACCGGTCCCCGGTTCCCCGGCCGCGACAACACGGTGTTCGAGGTGCCGGGCCGCAACAAGCGCTTCACCGGCCGGGAGGCGGACCTGCGCGAGCTGCGGACGCTGCTGCGCAGCAGCCCGAAGGTGGTGCTCTCCGGCACCGGGCCGGTGGCGTTGCAGGGCATGGGCGGCATCGGCAAGAGCCAGCTCGCGCTGGAGTACGCCCACCGCTACCGCGCCGCGTACGACATGGTGTGGTGGATCGACGCCGACCAGGTGCCGTTCATTGAGTCGGCGATCGGTGACCTCGCGCCCTACCTGGGCGTTCCGTCGTCGGAGTCGAACCGGGAGAACGCCCGGCTGGTGCTCCAGGCGCTACGCCGCACCGACCTCCGCTGGTTGCTGATCATGGACAACGCGGACGAGATCGAGGGTGTGCTGCCGTACGTGCCGGACGGCAAGGGCCACGTCCTGATCACGTCCCGGAACCTCCAGTGGGTCGAGCGGGCCACCACCGTCCAGGTCGACGTGTTCAAGCGCGCGGAGAGCATCCAGCACCTCACCGAGCGGGTGCCGAACATGCGCGTCGACCAGGCCGACCGGATCGCCGCCCTGCTCGGCGACCTGCCGATCGCCGTCACCGCCGCCGCGGCCTGGCTCGCCGACACCGGCCACTCCGTCGACAGCTACCTCACCGAGATCGCCAAGTTCGGTCCGGGTGCGGTGATGGAGCCGAACAGCAACGTCTCGGTGGAGGCGACCTGGGAGTTGTCGCTCAACCACCTGCGGACCCGCAATCCGGCGGCCTACCGGGTGCTGCAACTCTGCTCGGTGTTCGCGCCGGAGATCTCCGCCGACCTGGTCTACAGCGACGAGTTCGCCGAGGCGCTGGTGCCGTTCCACCCGCAGGCCAAGGAGCGGCTGGTCCGCCAGCAACTGGTGCAGCAGGCCAACCGGCTCGCCCTGGTGCGGGTCGACCTGCGGGCCGAGAACCCGGCCGGCGGCGAGCGGGGCCGGGGCGGCCTGGTGCTCATGCACCGCCTGCTCCAGCACGCCGTCCGGTCCCGGATGACGGAGGCGGAACTCGACGAGGCACGCCAGCAGGTCCACCTGGTGCTCGCCGCCGCCCGGCCCGAGGGCGAGGTCGACGACCCCGACGGCTGGCCGCGGTTCCGCGTCATCTGGCCGCACCTGGAGGCGTCCAAGGCGCCGCTGAGCCGCAAGGTGGAGGTGCGGGCGCTGATGATCGACCGGGTCCGCTACCTCCAGTTGCGCGGCGACCTGGAGACCGGCCGGCGGCTCGGGCAGGAGGTCGCGCAGACCTGGGAGCAGATGCTGGCGGAGGAGACCGACCCGCGGGCGCGCGACGACCTGCGCCGGCAGTTGCTGCACCTCCAGTTCAACCTCGCCAACATCCTCGCCTTCCTCGGGCAGTTCACCGAGTCCCGGGCGCTGGACGAGGAGGTGCTGGCGGCCCAGCGGGACCTGCTCGGCGAGGACCACCCGCACACGCTGATGACCGCCGGCGGGCTCGCCCGCGACCTGCGCGGCATGGGCATGTACAGCGAGGCGCTGCGCCTGGACGAGATCACGTTCAACGCGTGGAAGCGGAACTTCACCGAGGAGCACCCGCGTACCCTCGCCGCGCTCAACAACCTCGCCAGCACGCAGCGCCTGATGGGCGACTTCCGGGAGGCCCGCAAGAACGACGAGATGGTGCTGGCCGGGCGCCGCGCGATCCTCGGGGAGAACCACCCGGACACGCTCGCCTCCTCCGCGTACGTCGGCATCGACATGCGCGACGCGGGCGACTTCGAGCAGTCGGTCACCCGGCTGCGCAGCGTCCACCGGGACCTGCTGCACACGGCCGGGGCCGAACACCTGATCACCCTGCGGACGCAGACGAACCTGGCGGTGTCCTTGCGCGCGGCCGGGCACGCGGTCGAGGCGGGCAAGCTCCTCGAAGCCGCCTACGAGCTGCTGAACGAGCGGTTCGGGCCGGACAACCCGGAGACGCTCACCTGCCGGCTGAGCCTGTCGATCAACCTGCTCACCGTCGACCTGTTCCAGCGCGCCAGCCGGGAACTCACCGAGGTGCACCGCATCTACCAGCGCAACCTCGGTCCGGCGCACCCACTGACGCTGGTCTGCATGGTCAACCTCGCCATGGTGGCCCGCCGCGCCGGGGACTTCGCCGAGGCCCGGCAGCTCGCCGGCCGGTCCGCCGACTCGCTCGCTGGCGTGCTGGGCAGCGGGCACCCGTACCCGCTCTCCGGCTGGATGAACCAGGGCATCTGCATCGCCGAACAGCCCGACCCGCCGGAGGGCCGGGAGGCCGCGGACGTGGAGGCCCTGAGCCTGCTGCGGCGCGCGCACGACGGGCTGGTCCGGATCCTCGGCCGCGACCACACGAACACGCTGCGCTGCCGGGCGAACCTGGTGGTGATGCAGGAGCGGGTGGAGAGCGGCCGGCGCGCGGAGCTGGAGGCGGTCACCCGTGAGCTGACCTACCGGCTGGGCGAGAACCACCCGGCCGTGGAGGCCGCCCGGGAGAGCCGGTTGCAGCGGCGCATCATCGACCCGCATCCGATCTGACAGCGGTCCGTTCCAGCGGATCGGCCAGCCAGGCGAGGATCTCCGGCAGCACCTCCACCGCGCCGAAGTGCGCGCTGCGCGGCTGGACGTGCAGTTGCGCGCCGGGGATCTGCTCGGCCAGCCAGCGGGTGTGGCTGGCCGGGGCGAAGTTGTCGTCGGCGCCGTGCCACAGCCGGACCGGCATCCGGATGTCCGTGAGCGTGATGCCCCAGTCGGCGCGCAGCGCGAGCACGTCGTCGATCCAGCCGTGCGGCCCCTGGCGCAGCGCCTCGGCGTAGGCGTCGGTGAGCTGCCGGCGGATCGGCACGCCGGCCACCACCCGGCGGTCGGCCTCGGTCATCTGCTCGACCAGCAGCGCGAGCAGCGAGCCCGGATCGTCCATGGTCCGCTCGGCCCGCAGCCGCAACTGCTCGGCGAGCACCGGCACGTCGCGCTCGGCGGCGCCGTAGTCCCGCACGTTGGCGTCGGTCATGCCGCCGAACCAGTCCAGCCCGGCCGCACCGGCCGGGGCGAGACCGACCAGGACGGCGGTCCGCCGGACCCGATCCGGCAGCAGCGCGGCGCAGGCCAGGGCGTGCGGGCCACCGCCGGAGCGCCCCACCACGGAGAACCCGTCCAGGCCCAGGTCGTCAGCGATGGCCGCGACGTCCGCGGCGGCGTCCGCGACCCGGCGGCCGGGCAGCCGGCTGGAACCGCCGTAACCCGGCCGGTCGTACGAGATCAGCCGTACGCCCAGCCGGTGCAGCACGATGGACCGCGGCCGTGGACCGTTGCGGCTGCCGGGTGTGCCGTGCATCAGGAAGACCGGCCAGCCGCGTTCCGCCCCGGCGATGTCGACCGCCAGGTTCCTCCTTCCCGTTCGGACGATGTGCTCTCGGTGCCGGGGCGAGTGTGCCAATCGGGGCCTCCGAACGGGTGGTGGCGGTACGGGTGGCGTGGTCAGACTGCCTCGGCGGCCGGGATCTGGCCGGTGTGATCGGACGGGCCGGCCTGACCGGTTCGGTTGGACCGGCCGGCGGACGGGTCGGACGCGGCGAGGACGCGCAGCGTGTCGAGGGCGGACGCCAGCGAGACCTCGGCCGGCACCCGGTCGTAGGCCCGCAGGTAGTCCAGGAGCAGCCGGCACAGGCTCGCCTCGTCGAGGAACTCGTCCGGCAGCCGGTGCGCGAGCAGGGCGTGCATCGTCCTCGGCGGGATCTTCGGCCAGGCCAGTTCGGCGTACTCGCTCAACGCCATCAGCAGCCACAGCGCGGTGCGGTTGTCGACCCGGGCGGCGGCGAACTGCTCGGCCATCTCGGCCGACACCACGCCGTCCTCCAGCGGCAGCTCCGCGAGCCGGTCCTCGATGTCGGCGAGCACCCGGCGGACCCGGGGCACGTACCGCTGCGGCAGCCGGTGGAGCCCGTGCCGCAGGATCAGCGCGTGCAGCACCGCGTGGTCGTCGGTCGTACCGAGCGAGTCGACCAGTTCCGGGAACTCGTCGATCAGGTACGGGCACGAGATGATCAGCTCGGGCGGCGCGGTCGGCGAGTCGGGCAGGCGGCTCAGCGCCACCCGGGTCAGCCCGCACACCACCTCGCGGGGCAACTGCGCGCCGTCCTCGGCGAGGCACTCCAGCAGGACCGTGGCGCTCGTGCTGGACACCGCCTCCGGTGACTCGACGGCACGCGCCCACAGTCGCCGGTAGCTGCGCTCGTCGTACAGGATGAGCTGGTGCAGGGACGGCACCGGCCAGCGGCGGGTGGCGAGCGACACGAGGTCGGCGTGGAACCGGCCGGCCTCGAAGCTGTCCGGCTGCTGGCCGCGCCACGTCCGCGCGCCCGCCTGCAACTGGCCGTAGGTGGTGATGTCGCCGAGCAGCCGCGCCTCCTCGGCGGCCACGTTCACCGTCTCGCCCCGGCCTTCGCGCCGCCGCTCGGCGATGATCCGGCCGTCGGCGTCCCGGCCGAGCCAGCTGATCATCGCGAGCTGGCCCTTCTCGTCCAGTCCCGCCCGCCACAGCCGGACCGTCGACACCCAGGTCGCCTCGTCCATCAGGTCGGTGTGGCGTACGCCGTCCGGCGACACCAGCGCGGCGAGCGCGACCAGGTTCGCGGTGTACGCGGCGAGCAGCCGCACCGGGTCGTACGGCGCGGGCCGGTAGCCGTCCACGCCGGCCAGGTTGGTCCGCTGCCGGGCCTCGGCCAGCAGGCCGGCGATGGTCTCCACGATCCCGTCCCGCTCCTCCGGGTGGCGGGAACTGAGCTCACGGGCGAAGCCGACCACCGCCTCCCGCTTCACCAGCGGCTGGTGGGAGAGCAGCGCGCGGAACTGGCCGGTGTCCAGCTGGTAGCCGAAGCCGGCCGGGCTGCGGGTGTGCCGCCGCAGCTCGGCCAGGCTCCGCAGCGCCCCGATGACGTACTCGGCGATCAGGAAGTCGCCGATCGTGGTGTGCAGGAACTCGTACGTGCGCCGGGCGTCCTCGCCCTGCACGTCGTCCGGGCCGTACACCACGAAGAACGCGGCGGTGACCAGTTGTTCCGGGCCGAGCACGTCGCCGAGTTCGAACCGTGAGCCGTCTCCGGGCCCGGAGCCGAAGCAGTCCAGGTCGAGGCGGAGCGCGGCCCGGTTCACCAGTTCCCGGTTGCGGTTGAACATGGCGAACGCGGTGATCGCCAGGTCGCGCCGGAGCTGGTGCTCGCGGGCCTCCCGCTCGTGGGGCGGAAGGGCGGTCGGCGCCTTCTCGCTCACCTGCCGCCTGATGAACGCGGTGAGCAGGCCGGTGAACAGGTCGGACCGGGAGATGGTGACGCCGGGACGGCGGTCGGCCCAGTGCTCGTTGTAGTAGATCGCCAGCAGCGTGAGCAGCAGCGGCTGGCGGGCCAGCTCGCCGTGCGACAGCAGTTCCCGGGCGGACAGCCGGCGGTAGCCGGGGCGGTCCTCGTTCGCCGCGTTGACGGCGGCCAGCCAGGCCGTCACCTGGGCGTCGGTCAGGTCCTCCAGCCGGACCAGCACGGTGCCCTGCGGCACGCTGGCGCGGTCCATCACCAGGATCCGGGACGTGATGATCGGGATGACCGAGTAGCCCAGATCCCACTGGGCCTCCTGGAACTCGGCCACCCGGTCGATGTACTGCGAGTGGGCCGTGCCGGTGACCTGCACGAGTTCGTCGAACCCGTCGAAGATCACCACGACCGTGGTGTGCTGGGTGGCCCGGCGCAGGTCCGCCCAGCGGATGCGCTCGTCCATCACCTGCTCGATCGCCGCCTCGATCTGCTCGGTCGGCGACGAGTCCCCGGACATCCGCCGCAGCGGCACCACTATCGCGGTGAACCGGCTCGCCGGCAGCCGGGCCGCGATCACCCGGGTCAGCAACGTCTTGCCGGCGCCCGGCTGGCCGAGCAGCAGCAGCGGACGGTGCAGGCTCGCCGGGTCGGTCAGGTACTCGGAGAGGAACCCGACGAGGTCACCCCGGCGCGGCTGGTCATCCCACCAGCGCTCCCGCTCCGGTGACGTGTGCTTGCCGTACTCGGCGGCCCGGAAGTCGGGGCTGATGAAGCCGCTGTCCACATTCGGCAGCCGCAGGTGGAAGTCGACGTCCTTGATCCGCAGCAGCGGCTGCCGGAACACCGCCGCGAGCGAGCCGGTGAGCCGGTCCAGTGATTCGCGGAGCAGGTCGGGCCGGTCGGCGGCCACCGGGCCGGACAGCTCGGCGAGGTTGCGGTAGAGCTGCGCCAGCGCGTCCAGCCGGGCCGAGACCTCGGTGGTCAGCGTCCGGTTGTCGATCAGGTTGTGCTCGATCGCCTGACGGATCATCCGGAAGCCGAACTCGGGGAGGTCAGCGGCGAGCCGGTCGAAGCGGTCCTCGTAGTGCCACATGGCCCGGCCCACCACGCGGGAGCGCATCGACGTGAGGTCGAGCCCGCGTCGCACCGACGGCCAGGCGGCCAGGCCCTCGCAGAACGCGATCGTCGCGTCGTACAGCTTGACGTAGGCGGCCTCGACGTCCCGGCGGGTGTCGTCCATGCCGTGCACGGACGAGGGCAGCGGGAAGTAGCCGCCGTCGATCTCCTGCGGAAGCGTGTGGTGGCGCCGCTCGGCCGGCACCATGCCGACCTTTTCCTCGTCGGTCAGTTCCAGCCGGTCGAAACCCGGCCCGACCTCGTCGCGGAAACCGTCGAAGAACGCGGACAGCGCCAGCACGGTGTGGCTGGCCTCCAGCAGTTCGTAATACGACTTCCCGCCGGTTGTCCGGATGCGGCCGGCCTGGTTTCCGGTGGCGTCCCGGACGAGCTGCATGAGCGCGTTCTTCGGGCCGAGCAGAGCGAGCGCCGCGCCTTGGGTGAGCGCCCCGGCGCCCAGGATTCCCGCGCTGACCACCTTGTCGGTCTGGGTGATGCGCGTGCTGCCCGGGGCCAGCAGTCGTAACGCATCTCGATAGCTGAGGCTCGAACGGCGCGGCATGCCGCCCCTTTCGCCGCTGACGGCCGGATCTCCGTCAAGGATAGAAACTCCAGTGACGGAAAGCTATCTATCCCTCACTTTTCGATGTCGATCCCGTCGAAGCCTCCGGAGCGGTCCACGCTCGCCGCCCCCGCTTGACGGGGACATTTACACCCCTTAGCTTTGCATGACGTCAGACGTAAGACGTCTTTGCGCGCAGCAACACTCCTGGGCACGCCTCACACGCCCCCGTCCGACGTCTCCCCTCGAAGGACAAACCACATGAAGCTGTCGGCCCTCGGCCGCATCGCCCTGGCCACGAGTGTCACAGTGCTGACCGTCGGCGTCCCACCCGACTCGGCGCAGGCCGCCGCCCCTTCGGTGAAGCGGAAGATCCTTCCCGTCCTGGTGGAGTTCAGCGACGCCTCGTTCCAGTTCCCGGACAAGGTGAAGGCGTCCACACCGGACACCTATTTCGGGTCGAAGAAGGACTCCGCCGCCTCGTTCCTCTCGGAGGTGTCCCGCGGTAGGTACACGGTGGTGCCCGCCGTCACCGAACAGTTCCTCGGTCCGATCAAACTCGACCTGAGCGCCGCCGGTTGCCCACACGGCCAGATCAACACCATGACACGGGCGGAACTCGCCAAGCGCGGCCTGGTCGCCGGCGAGGACTACGACAGCCTCTCCATGGTCTTCCCGGCCCAGAAGACGAACTGCCCCTGGGCCGGGCTCGCCACCCAGCCCGGCCCCACCACCTGGATCAACCTGTACGGCACGGCCAGCGGGATCGACGTCGTCGGACACGAACTGGGACACAACCTGGGCTTCCGGCACCAGGGCCGTTTCCTGTGCACCAGCGGCGACCTGACCGCGTGCAGGTCCGAGGGTTCCAGCTACAAGAGCATCATGGGCGGAGGCGGCTACCGGTCGGGCTTCACGTCACCCGAGATGATCCACGCCGGGTGGCTCTCCGACAGCACCATCAAGGTCACCAAGTCGGGGATCTACACGCTGCGTCCCCTGCACGGCACTGGCAGCGGAACGCGGGCACTCGACATCGCGCTGGGCAAGGACCGGCTCGTCCTCGAGTACCGCCACGCGGCGGGCAGCTTCGACGCGACGATCGAGGGTGTGCACGCCTACCGGGTGCCGGCCGGCACGTACAGCGGCGCCTCGCTCATCGACACCACGACGGCGAACAAGACGGCCGCCAACGACGCGCCGGCCGACGTGGACGCCGTCAAGAAGCTGACGGACCGAGCGAACCGGGTCTCCGTGGCGGTCGTCTCCTCCGGCAACGGCACGGCGAAGATCAAGGTCGCGCTCAACGGCGACTCACTCGCCGCCGTCGGAGCCCCCAAGGCGAGCCCGTCCCCGACGCCCACGGCGAGCGTCTCCCCCACCCCGGGGGCGAGCGCGTCCCCGACCGGCGGGGAGGTCGCTGCCGGTGACGCCGGAGCGACCCCTGACGGGTCCACGACGGCGGACCTCGCCGCCACCACCACCGGCACCTCCCGGACGGGGCTGCTCGCCGCCGCCGGTGCGGTGGCGTTGGTGCTGGCCGCCGTCGTGACATTGTTCCTGACGCGCCGTCGCGGTCGCGGTAAGCACGCCTGACGTCGCTGTCCCCGGCACGACCCGCGTCGCGCGACGCCCATCTCCGCACCAACCATAGGCGTTCGTACGCCTATGGTTGGTGGGTGGGCAGCAAACAGGTTCGGCAGGCGTACAGCGCGGTCGCGCCGCTCTACATCGAACTGTTCGGCACCACCGGCCACGTCCACGCGGACGACCTCGCCCTCATCGACCGCCACCTGACCGGCCGGACCGGCCCGGTGCTCGACCTCGGATGCGGACCGGGCCACCTCACCGACCACCTCCGTTCGCTGGGCGTCGACGCCACCGGGATCGACATGGTTCCCGAGTTCGTCGCGCACGCGCGGGCGACGCATCCGGGCGGCGTCTACCGGCTCGGGTCGCTGGACGGCCTCGCCGTCCCGGACCACTCCGTCGCCGGCATCCTCGCCTGGTACTCGCTGATCCACCTCCCGCCGCCGGATCTCGACGCGGTGCTGGCCGGGTTCCGCCGCGCGATCGTCCCGGGTGGACGGCTCGTGGCCGGCATCTTCGTCGGCGACGAGGTGGGTGTCTTCGACCACAAGGTCGCCACCGCGTACCGCTGGCCGGTGGACGAGTTCTCCGCGCGGCTGCGGCAGGCCGGGTTCGCCGAGGTCGAGCGCCTGACGCGCCTGGACGGCGACGCCCACCGCCCGCACGCCGCCGTCGCGGCCGTCGCGGCCGGCGGTTGACCGGCCGGCCGTCGCGGGCGAGCGCGGATGCTCACCGCCGTGCGAAGATCAACCTTTGGAGCCCGACGGCCGGAAGGACACCATGCCCGCGTACGTCATCGCCCACCTCCAGGACGCCGCCCCACACCGGGACATCGCCGAGTACGTCGAGCGGCTTCCGGCCACCTTCGCCCCGTACGGCGGCCGCTTCCTCGTGCACGCCACGCCGCACGAGGTGAAGGAGGGCAGTTGGCCCGGCGCCGTCGTGATGCTCGGCTTCCCGGGGGCCGCCGAGGCACGGGCCTGGTGGGACTCGCCCGCCTACCAGGAGATCGCGCCGCTGCGCTCGCGGCACATCGAGGGCGACATCATCCTGGTCGAGGGCGTCCCCGACGACTACTCCCCGACCGGCATGGCGCAGGCGATCCGGGCGTCGCTGCCAGACGCGTGACCCAGGCCGGCCGCCGCTCCCGCGACCTCGGGATCGTCGTCGGGTCGCTGCCCACCGGGCCGCACAACGCGATGACCGACGTCCCCGGCGTCCTGGTGGGCCACACCACCGTCGACGACGGCGCCGACCTGCACACCGGCGTCACCGCGATCGTGCCGGAACAGCTCGGCCCCGGACGGTGGACGCTGCCCGCCGCGGTGTACGCCGGCAACGGCCACGGGAAGCTCGTCGGCTCGACCCAGGTGGACGAGCTCGGCGTACTCGAATCCCCGGTCGTGCTGACCGCCACGCTGTCGGTGTTCCGGGCGGCGGACGCGCTGCTCGGGCACCTGATGGAGCGCCGGCCGGACGGGCTGTCGTTCAACCCCCTGGTCGGTGAGACGAACGACGGGCACCTGTCGGACATCCGCCGCCGCCCGATCACCGACGCCCATGTGCTGGCCGCCGTCGCCGGGGCGACCGGCGGACTCCCCGCCGAGGGCTGCGTCGGGGCCGGCGCCGGCACCACGGCTCTGGGCTACAAGGCGGGCATCGGCACCTCGTCCCGCACGGTCCGGACCGCCGGCCGCACCCACACTGTCGGCGCGCTGGTCCAGTCCAACTTCGGCGGCGTCCTCACCGCGCTCGGCGTACCGCTACCGGTGGACGAGCTGGTCCCGGCCGCCGACCGGATCGAGCCGCCGGGAAACTCGTGCATGATCGTGGTGGCGACCGACGTACCGCTGGACGCGCGACAGCTCCGGCGGCTCGCCCGCCGGGCGGTGTTCGCCATGGCCCGGGTGGGTGCGTCCTTCAGCAACACCAGCGGGGACTACGCGATCGCGTTCACCACGTCGGATCAGCAGCCGATCCCGGACGCCGCGATCGATCCGGTGTTCGCCGCCGTGCTGGACGCGGTGGAGGAGGCGCTGCTCAACTCGCTGTTCACCGCCGTCACCACGACCGGCGTGGGCGGTCGTACCAGTCACGCGGTTCCCCATCGGGCGGCGGTCGAACGGCTGGCGGCGGCCGGACGGCTCACGGCCCGGCCGTACGCCTGATCCATTGCGCCTCTCGCCGTAGGCCGTTCGGCGAGGCTCCGGATCCGATCGTCCGCGGCATCGATGCCGATGCTCCGGCCGCTGCCAGCCGTTTCGTCGCTCATCGCACCGGTAACGGCCGGTCTGTCGGCTGAGCGACACTCCGGGCCGGGCACGTCGCCCCAGACTGCCCGCTGTGACCGAACTCCCTCCCCAGAACCAGTGGCACGGCCAGGCTCCGCCGCCGTACCAGCCCGGCATGCCGTTCGCGTCACCGCGACCGTCGTGGTGGCGCCGACAGCCGGCCGCGATCAAGGTGCTCCTCGTCAGCGGCGTCGCGGTCCTCACCTGCTGCGGCGGGCTGCTCGGCATCGGCATCGCCGCCGGCCCGGCCACCGAACCGGACAAGGCACCGGAGAAGGCGGTGGCCCAGGAGGTGCCGACCGTGGCGGCGCCCACCACCGCGGCCCCCGCGCCGGAGGTCAGCACCGTCTCGCCGGAGCCGTCGCCGTCACCGACCACGGCGGCGCCGACCACCGCGAAGCCCGCGGCGAAGCCGAGCCCGCGCAAGACCACGGCGCCCGCCGTCTACTACAAGAACTGCGACGCCGTACGCGCAGCCGGCAAGGCGCCGCTGCGGCGCGGCGAGCCGGGGTACCGGACCGGGCTGGATCGCGACCTCGACGGCGAGGCATGTGAGCCGGGCGGCGGCAACGGCGACTCCGGAGGCGGCAGCACGGGCGGTGGTGGCAGCACGGGCGGTGGTGGCAGTTCGGGCGGCGGCGGCAACGACCCGCGCTTCGGCACCTGCAAGGAGGCGAACGCCAACGGCTACGGCCCGTACCGGCAGGGCAAGGATCCCGAGTACTACTGGTACATCGACCGGGACAACGACGGCACGGTCTGCGAGTGACACCCGGCGCCGGGGCGGACCGCACGGTGCCGCCCCGGTCGTCACGCCAGCTCGTCGTCGAACGCCCTGCGGGCGCGCTCGATCTGCCCCATGTGCGCGTCGGCCCATTCGAGCAGGACGTCGATCGGCGCACGCAGGGTCTTGCCCAGCGGGGTGATCCGGTACTCGACCGCGACCGGGCGTGTCGCCACGACGTGCCGTTCGACGATGCCGTTGCGTTCGAGTCGCCGCAGGGTCGCCGTCAGGGACTTCTGCGTCACCGCCGGGATCGCGCGGCGCAGCTCGTTGAAGCGGCAAGGGCGTTCGCACAGCTCGTTGAGGACGCTCAGCGACCACTTGTCCAGCACCTGATCGAGCAGCTCGCGGTGCGGCGCGTCGATGCGCAACTCGGCGGCACCTCGGCTCGCGGTATCGCTCATGAAACCAGGTCTCCTTGAAGTGTCCTTCGTCAACTAGGTATCAATGGTAAACCTAAGTTGTCCTGCGAAGGAGAAACGATGCCCGTCACCCGCTTCAGCCCCGACGGTCTTCAGCCGAACACGCCGTACCACCACGTGGCGGTCGCCACCGGAGCGCGCCACATCCACGTCAGCGGCCAGGTCGCGCGACTGGGCGACGGCTCACCCGTCGCGCCCGGTGACCTGGCCGGGCAGGTCGCGCAGGTGCTGCGCAACACCGGCCGGGCGCTCGCCGGCGCGGACGCCTCGTTCGAGGACGTGGTCCGGCTGACCTTCTACGTCACCGACTGGACGCCCGAGAAGATCGGGCCGTTCATGGCCGGCATCGAGTCGGTCGCCGAGGAACTCGGCCTGCCGTGGCCGCTTCCGCCGGCCTCGCTGATCGGGGTCGACCACCTCTTCGAGCCCGACGTGCTGGTGGAACTGGAGACGACCGCGATCGCGCACTGAGCGCGCCCTCCCGATCCAGATGGTCGCGGCGATGGCACCGAGCCGTGTTGCCGTCGACTCATCGGGTGCACTGCCGGTGGTTGGCCGGCCCTTTGCGGCCGGCCAACCACCGGTGGACCGCATGAGCCATACCCGCTCGCGCCGGGGTCAGGCAGCTGATCCGGCCCAGTCCGGCTTCACCGCCATCATCTGGGCCGTCTTCGTCGGATCACGATCGACCAGACCGCCGAGCACCTCGTCGATCCGACTCAGCGCGCCCTCATCGAGCGGCTTCCCCGCAGCCGTCACGTTCTCCCTGATCTGCTCCGGCCTGGTGGCCCCCATGACGACGGAGGCGACTCCGGGCCTACTCAGCACCCAGGCGATGGCGAGCTGCGCGAGGGACAGCCCGGACGCCTCGGCGACCGGACGCAACTCCTCGACGGCGAGGAGCACCTTCTCGCCCAGGACCCGGTTGATGAACCGGGGAGCTCGACCGCCAGACGCCGCCCGCGAACCCTCGGGCCAGGCCTGACCGGGCCGGTACTTTCCGGTGAGCACACCCTGAGCCAGCGGCTGAAAAGCGAGTTGGCCGACACCCTGGCGCACGCAGAGCGGAAGAACCTCCGGCTCGATGACCCGCCAGAGCATGTTGTATTGCGGCTGGTTGGACACGATCCGGCTCCGCAGCCCGAGTTCCCCCGCCATGGTGAAAGCAGCCTCGATCTGCGGCGCGGTCCACTCGGAGACACCCAGGTACAGCACCTTGCCCTGGCGTACCAGGTCGTCGAAGGCGATCAGGGTCTCATCGGGCGGGGTGCCCTCGTCGAAGCGGTGGGCCTGGTAGACGTCGAGGTAGTCGGTGTCGAGCCGCCGCAGGGACGCCTCGCAGGACTCCATGACGTGCTTGCGGGACAACCCCTTGTCGTTCGGCCCGTCGCCGGTGGGCAGGCAGACCTTGCTCGTGATCACCAGGGAGCTCCTCCTCGCCCCGCGCAGACCCTCCGCGAGCACCTCCTCAGCGGCCCCCTGGGCGTACACGTCGGCGGTGTCGAAGGTCGTGATCCCCGCGTCGAGCGCCGCCCGGATGCAGGCCAGCGCCTCCTCACGACCGGCCAGTTCGCCGTGAGTCAGCCAGTTGCCATAGGTGATCTCGCTGACCATCAGGCCGCTACGACCGAGCCGACGATGCTCCATGGATCTGTCCAGCCTCTCGTGGGTTCAGGGACGCACCGCCAGCGGCTCTGCCGACATCGGTTCACCGAGGTGACGCATTGCTCTGTTGTGGAACACTATGGCCTCTTCGTCACCGACGGCGACCGCCTCGACCGTCCCGATGATCACCTCGGGTGAGACGACCTACCGGTGCCTCGACAGGGTCCCGGCCTTCGGGCGTGAGCGCTCCTTCAGCGAGGACGACGCGGAGGCCAGGGCGACCGTCCTGGAGAGGACGTGCGACCGACTGGAGTTCGTCAGAGGCCAGGTTCGTCGACGACGTCCTGGCGTATCGGTCTGATCCGACCGGCGATCGGCGCTGTCCCAAGCCGCAGAAAAGATCAAGGCCTCTGACCAGTGGAAACGCTGGTCAGAGGCCTTGATGATGTAAGTGCGCCGAAGGGATTCGAACCCCTGTCTCTACGCTGTTCAAGCATCCCTTCGCACGTGTCGCTGAGTGCTTCTGCGTGCCGGACAAGCGGCTGAGTACCTGCTGGTCTGGGCGCCGGTCGGCCACACAGGACGTGCTGTGCCGTTCACCGTAGGGCCACCTGGTCGACCACACCCACCCGAGCCCGTTCTCGGTGACCTGGGCGGGCCACCGGGATCAGCCCGCGGTGCAGGAACGGATCTGGGCTCTGGCGCTGCTGTTGCCGTTCATCATCGTGGTGAAGCCGAAGGTGTTGCCGCTGCCGTTGGACCGCATCGTCATCACGTAACCGGTGCTGTCCCAACTGGGGGAGCCGTTCCAGGTGGTGGAGACCCGCTGCGGCGGGGTCAGAGCCACGACCACGGTCCAATTGCTGGCTCCCTGAACCGTCACCGAGGTGTTGTACCGGTCGCCCCAGACGTTGGGGGTCGTCGCCGTCGCCGTGCACCCGCCGGTGGGAGGCGGAGTGGTCGGCGGCGGAGTGGTCGGCGTACCGGTCGGCGGCGGAGTGGTCGGCGGCGCAGTGCCGTCCGGGGCCACCGCTCGGCCGGTGCTCGGTGAGATCATGCCCGGACAGAGGTTGCGGCTGCTCAGGTTGGCCATGATCTGCGGAATCGCGTCGCGGGTGTTCTGAATGCCGTCGTGCATCAGGATCACCTGGCCGGCCTGGAGGCGGCTGGCGTTGGAGACGATCTGGCTGACGCTGGCGCCGTTCCAGTCCTGGGAGTCGGCGTCCCAGATCACCTGGCGCAGGCCGAGCGACGTGGCGACCGACTGGAGGGTCGAGTTGGTCTCCCCGTAGGGCGGGCGGAACAACTGCGGCCGGACGCCGGTCGCCGCCTGGATCGCCGAGTTGGTCTGGGAGAGGTCCGACTGCATCTGGCTCTGGCTCATCGAGGTCATGTGCGCGTGGTTCCAACTGTGGTTGGCCACCCACATGCCCGCGTCGACCTGGGCCCGCGCGGCCGACTGGTTGCTCTGCACGTTCTGCCCGACGTTGAACATGGTCGCCCGCACGCCGTTCGCACGCAGCACGGACAGCAGTGCACTGGTGCTGCCGGTCGGCCCGTCATCGAAGGTGAGGCCGACGTACCCATTGCAGGTGGCGGCGCTGGACGGAGTGGCGGCGACCGCGAGACCGGCGGCACTCAGCGCCACGGTGGAGGCGAGCACGGCCAACCGGGTGAGACGCGATGTTCGGGGGGCGGACGGGCGGCGGGAGCCGCCGGTGCTGGCGTACATGCGCAGGTCCTCCTTGGGACGGGTGACACCTGACGACGCATGGATTCAATCGACCAGGATTGATGTCGACGCGTTCGGAGTATTGCAGCGGCGTTTCGAACACGTCAACGATTTTCCGGAAGTTTTCCGGAAGACCGACTGGTCGGCTGGTCGCTGGTCGACGGTTCCTGCGACGCCGAACCGAGGGCGGTCAACGCGTACTCGACGTGCTGCGGAAGCTGGAGCAGGGTCTCCCGGTAGTTCTGGGCCGTCCGGGGCGACCGGTTGCGGATCTTGAGGTCACGCTCGTAGGCGTTGATGTGGAGCGAGTTGATCTTGGACATGCACGGAGAGTAAGGAGGTATTCACAGGAATGGCTAGACAGCAAGAAGCCCCCTAGCGGCCTTTGGGCCTGCTAGGGGGCTGTCTGTGCGCCCGAAGGGACTCGAACCCCTAACCTTCTGATCCGTAGTCAGATGCTCTATCCGTTGAGCTACGGGCGCTTGGTGCTCGGCCAGTCTACACAACCGGCTTTCGCGCGGAGACTCCGGGATTCGAACCCGGGAGGGGCTTTAAGACCCCAACCGCATTAGCAGTGCGGCGCCATAGACCAGACTAGGCGAAGTCTCCCTGGTGACCCCGAGGTCACCGCGCCCGAGGATACAGGCCCGCACCCGCCCGGGGCAAAGCGGATACCGGGACCGGCCCCCGCCACCGCGTTTCCGTCGTGTGCCAGCTCACGTCCACGGCTACGCTCCATCGATATGCAGGAGCAGCCGCCGAGCGATCCGCCCCGTCGCGAGCCCGCAGCCAAGGCCCGGCGGAGCCGCTCCCCACGACCGACGTTCAACCCACCGACGCCGGATCCCGCCGCGGAGAACGCGACGAGCGACACACCGGCGCCCCGGCGTCCGCGCCGGTCGGCGCCCACAGTCGTCTTCCAGCCGCCGACGCCGGCCGACGCCGCAGCGCCGGCCCCGCGCCCGCGTCCGGCCGCCGATCCCTCGGCAACCGATCCCGGTACGCCGCCCGCAGCGCAAGTCACCCCTGCCTCTTCCACAACCGATCCGGGTACGTCTGCCGCAGAGCAGAAGGCGGCGGGACCTGCCACGCCCGGCACCCGATCGGGTGACCCGGGCACGGCTGAGCCGCCGCCGGTATCAGGAGGGCCCGTTCCGGAGGCCGGAGAACGCGACCCCGCAGCGGCGACACGTCGGGCAGGAGGCGGGGAGGCCGCATCGACGGCGGATGAGGTGTCCGCCACAGCGGAACGGCGTCCAGTTGGAGGGCCGTCGGTCACCGAGCCGCCGACCGGTTCAGGCGCACCATCGGCCGGGGATGAGGTGCCGAAGCGGACGCGCCGCGCGCCTGCGGCCAAGAAGGCCGCCCCGGTCGCGAAGAAGGCCGCCCCGGCGGCCAAGAAGACCGCTCGGAGGGCGTCGTCCCCCAAGCCGGAGGCACCGTCTCCCGAGCCGGAGGCGCCGGTCGAACCCACGTTCACCGCACCGGGGCCGCGAGCCGCCGAGCGGGAGCCCGACGGCACCGAGCCGATCGCGGCAGAGAAACCGGCCACCGCGCCTCGACCCGGGCGACCCGTCAAGGCCGCGCCTGCGGCGGAGAAGGCGAGCCCGGCGAAGCGTGCGAAGCGCGCAGCACCGGCCGCCGCCGCGCCGGCCTCCGAGACCACCACCGTCTCGGCGACCGCGCCCGCCGCCCCGGAGCCTGCCGCTTCCGAATCCGAGCCCATCTCCGTCGACCAGGCGCCCCAGGCAGAGCCCGCCGTCGTCGAGCGAGCCCCCGAGACAGAGCCCGCCGTCGTCGAACGGACACCCGAGACAGAGCCGGCCGTCGTCGAACGGACACCCGAGGCAGAGCTGGCCGTCCTCGAGCAGAAGCCCGGACAGCCCGGCTTCGCGCGTACCCCGGTGGTGGGCTGGCGGGCGGTGGGGCCGCAGCTGCGGGACCACCCCGGCTTCGCGCCGGAGCTGCTGGCCCTGGCGGCGGTCGACGTGCTCGGGCCGCGCGCCCGGGACTGGGTGGATCAGGTCCGGCGGGCCTACCCGGAGGCGGACGCCGACGGGGTGGCCCGGCTGGCGACCCGGCGGTTCGTCCGGACGGCCGGTGCGGGTGGGGCGCTGGCGGCGGGTGCCGGGCTGTTCGCGCCGGTCGCGGAGCTGGCGGCGGTGCTGTGGACGCAGGCGAACCTGGTGCTGCATCTGGCGGCGGCGTACGGGCGGGATCCGGCGCATCCGGATCGGGCGGCCGAGCTGCTGGTGCTCACGTTGGTGCACCCGGACGACGGCACCGCGCGGGCGGCGCTGGCGGCGGCTCGGGCGGCCGACTCTCCGGCGGAGGGTCCGTGGGGTCGGGTGGCGGAGGCGGCCTGGCGGCTGGCCACGCCGGTGGCCGCGCAGGCGGGCGGCTGGCTCGGGCTGCGGTTGGCCGCCCGGTTGCTGCCGGGGGCGGCGGCGCTGGCGGCAGCGACGGGCGGTACGGCGACGGCGGAGCGGGTGGCCGCGCGGGCGGTCGCCCGGTACCGGCCACGCCGCGCCTGATCGACACACGTTCGGCGAGGTGGCGGGGTCCGTCGGGCCGCGATACCGCCCCCTCGCCGATCCGGCGCAAGCCGACGATCGTGCCGGGCCCACGAGGCCACCAGGCCGGGCATGCCGGCAGCCGCGGTCAGAGCCAGTCGAACCAGGACTTCGGCAGCATCGCGTAGCCGACGAACGCGAAGATGTCGAGCAGCGTGTGCGCGACGATCAGCGGGGCCACCCGGCGGGTGCGCAGGTAGAACAGCCCGAAGATCACGCCCATGACGGCGTTGCCGACGAACGCGCCGAAGCCCTGGTAGAGGTGGTACGAGCCGCGCAGCAGGGCGCTCGTGGCGAGCACGGCGCCGATCCGCCAGTTGAGCTGCCGCAGCCGGGTGATCAGGTAGCCGACCACGATCACCTCCTCCAGCACGGCGTTCTGCACGGCGGCGAGGATCAGCACCGGCACCGTCCACCAGAGGTCCGGCAGCGCGGCCGGGACCAGCGTGGCGTTGAGGCCGAGCTGCGCCGCCACCCAGAACAGCGCCAGCCCGGGCAGGCCGATGAGCGCGGTCAGGCCCGCACCCCGGGCCAGGTCGGAGCCGGGCCGCCGGAAGTCGACGCCGAGCGTCCGCGCCGGGTCGCCGGGGTCGCGCGCCAGCAGGTGTACGGCGAGCAGCACCGGCAGCAGCGCGAAGACGATCCCGAGCAGCTGGTACGTGAGGTCGAGGTACGGGCGGGCCGACGCGGAGGTGTTCAGGGCGGCGGTCTGCTTGGACAGTCCACCGGTCGCGGTCAGCTTCGCGATCAGCGAGACGAGTGCGTACACGGCCGACTGGCCGAGGGACAGACCGAGCACGAGCAGCGTCTCGGTGCCCAGCATCCGGCGGGAGACCGGGCGGGCCAGCTCGTCAACCGTCACCGGACCATGAAAGCACTTCGGCGACCGGGCCGGACGGTCGCACAGTCTGTGCGACCGGCGTACACGCTCCGTGGACAATCTATGGGGGCCGATCCGCCCGTACGGAGAAGGAGCGTGCCCCTGTGGAGAACTTCGCGCGGCTGCTGAAGGAGAGCTGGACCCTGGTCGAGGAGCACCGGGAGCGGCTCAGCGGTCACTTCTACGCCCGGTTGTTCCTCCTCGACCCGGAGCTGCGCAAGCTCTTCCCGGTGCAGATGAACGGCCAGGGCGACCGCATCCTGGAGGCGATCGTCACCGCCACCCAGACGGTGGGCGACCCGGAGAGCTTCGACGAGTACCTGCGGGCGCTGGGCCGGGACCACCGCAAGTACCACGTGGCGGCCGAGCACTACGCGACGATGGGCGTCGCGCTGCTCGACGCGCTGCGCAGCACCGCCGGGGACGGCTGGAACCTGGAGTACGACCAGGCGTGGCGGGAGGCGTACGCGAGCATCAGCGCGCGGATGCTGGCCGGCGCGGAATCCGACGGGAACCCGCCGTTCTGGCACGCCGAGGTGCTGACGCACGAGCGGCACGGCCCGGACACGGCGGTGCTGACCGTACGCGCGCTCCAGGATCCGCTGCCCTGGCGGGCCGGGCAGTACGTGAGCGTGGAGGTGCCCCGCTACCACCCGCGGGTGTGGCGGACGTACTCGGTGGCGAACGCGCCGAACGAGGAGAACGTGCTGGAGTTCCATGTCCGGACGCCGCCGGGCGCGGCCGGTTGGGTGTCCGGCGCGCTGGTACGCCGCACCAAGCCGGGTGACCTGCTGCGGGTGGCCGCGCCGATGGGCTCGATGACGTTGGACCCGGAGTCCACCCGGGACGTGCTCTGCGTGGCCGGCGGCGTCGGCCTGGCGCCGATCAAGGCGCTGGTGGAGGAGCTGACCCGGGTCAACCGGACCCGCTGGGTGCACGTCTTCTACGGCGCCCGCCGCCCGGACGAGCTGTACGGGCTGCCCGGACTGGAGGAGCTGGTGGCCGCCCACCCGTGGTTGTCGGTGACGCCGGCGTGCAGCGAGGACCCGGACTTCGGCGGCGAACTCGGTGACGTCTCCGAGGTGGTCACCCGGTACGGACCGTGGACCACGCACGACTGCTATGTCTCCGGCTCGGCCGCGATGGTCCGGGCCACCCTGCGGGCGCTCGCCGCCGACGACGTCCCGCCGGACCACATCCGGTACGACACGTTCGGCAACCTCTGAACCTTGCTCCCCCCGAGCCGGGTCGCGTGCCCCCGCCCCCTGGGGCACGCGACCCGGCCCCCCGTTTCTCAGTAACGCCAGGGGGTTCCGGTCTCGCGGTATTCCTCCACCGGCACCAGTGGCACGCCGGGTGCCATCCGGTCGACGTAGAGCCGCCCCTCCAGGTGGTCGATCTCGTGCGCGACCAGCCGCGCCATCGCGTACTCGTAGGACGTGATCACCCGGCTGCCGTCCCACAGGGCGTGTTCCACGTCGATCCGCAGCGGCCGGGGCACCAGGCCGCGGTGGTCGAAGAAGGAGAGGCACCCCTCGTACTGCTCGTCGGTCTCGGTCGCGGCGTCCACCACCCGAGGGTTGAGCAGCACCACCGGGTCGGCGGCCCGGTCGGCCGGGCGCACGAGCGCCGCGGACCAGCCGATGCCGAGCTGGGGCGCGGCGAGGCCGACGCCCTTGCTGAACGGGTGCAGCTCGTCCAGGCGGACCAGCATCCCGGCGAGCCGGTCGATCACCTCCCGGGCGTGCTGTTCGTCGGCCGGCAGGTCGAACTGTCGGGCCCGCTGCCGCAGCAGGTCGTCGCCGCGCTGCACGATGCCCACGGCCCGCATCCGGTCGCTGGCCCGCACCCGGGCGCCGCCGTTGGGCGCGCTGTCCGGTTCCGCGTCCGGCTCGGGGCTGCGGAACCGCCACTGCATCCGGTAGCGGGCGTTCAGCGGCGGGTCGTCGGTCCCCCAGTCGAAGACCACCCGGCCGCCGTCCACCGAACGCTGGATCGGGGTACGCAACGGCCCCTCCTCCGCCGACAGCGAGGTCTCCGCGCCCCACACCTTGGGGTCGAGGTCCGCGGGCAGGTCGAGCCGCACCGCCAGGTGCCGGGTGGGCAGGCGTACGGCCCGCTGGAACCAGGGGCCCCACTTGTCCCGGCCGACGCGGTACGCGTACTCGATGGTGACCCGGTCGCCGGGGTAGAGCGGGAAGCGTCCCTCGTCGTTCTCGAACAGCAGCCAGATCTCCTTGAACGCGTCCCGGTCGTGCTTGGCCCGCCAGTGCATCGGCTCGCGTCCGCTGCCGTCGTCCCGGTAGGCGTTGAGTTGCAGCTCGGCGAAGGTGAGCGGGTGTTCCCGGTGGTGCCGGTTGGAGCGGCCAGGGTCGTTGGGGTAGCGGTCGACGGCGACCCGGACCAGGTAGCGGGTGACCGGTTCGGTGCCGGCGTTGTACAGCTCCCGCCGGATCGCGCAGTGGTAGCCGTCACCGGTGTGGGTGAGCGTGGCCACCTCCCGTTCCACCACGAGGCCGGTGCCGGGGGGAAGCCACTGACCGGGGACGGGCGGGTCGCGGTGCGCGGTGCCGGACCGGCCGTGCCGCAGTTCGTCGTACTCCCGGAAGCGCTGCCAGATCGCGCCGCTGGCCTCCAGGACGGCCTCGGCCCGGCGGGCGAAGTCCTCGGTGGGCCGGTGCCGGCGCCCTTCGACGTGGCTGACGTAGGACGGGTCGAAGCCCATCATCGTGGCCAGTTGCTTCTTGGACAGCCCTCGGCCGGTCCGGTGCCGGGCGAGTTCGGCCGCGAACGAGTCGGCGGCACGCTCGATCGGTGAGGTCGTCATCAGCTTCCTCGTACGCGGGAAGACCATTTTCACGTTGGGTGGCCGAACGTGTACGGAAACTGCCTCGTATTCGACACTCACCTTGACTTTTCAGCGGCGTACGTCGATCCTTACGCCGTCCGCCGCCGGCTCTCCGGCGGCGTTTTCCGTCTCCGAGGCCGGGTAGTACGCCACGGCCGTGGAGTGACGGGGGCCTCCCCGCGATGCCGCGGTACCTCTTCCCCTCCCACCGGGAGGGTGGTTAGGCTAGCCTTAGCTTGGGTCGACGGCAGGCGCCGACCGCAGGGCGACAGGACAGGGGACGGCCAGGTGACTGCGGTGATGCCGGGGCGCGACGCCGCCACCCCGCTCGCCCCGGTGACCGCGACGCTGCGCGCCATGTTCGGCACCGACGACCTGCCCGGGCTCGCACCCGGCCTGCTGGTCCACGACGAGCTGGACCGCTGGTCCCCGGCCACCCGCCTGATCGACGGCACGCTGCTGACCGAGTTCCTGACCGCCGCCGGCCGCCGCTGGGGCGGCACCCCGCACGCCTGTGCCGCGCTGGCCTGGAAGTCCTACAGCTACTGGACCGCGCTGCCCGCGGTGCTCGGGTGGGCGTCGGCCCGCCGGGTGCCGCTGCTCGACGCGGCCGACGTGCTCGTGCACTTCGAGGACCACCACCAGCTCCTCACGCTGGGGCTGCGCGCCTCCACCCCGGTGGCGGTGCTGCCGAGCGACCCGCTGGCGCTGGCCGGCGCACCGGGCGTGCGGGTGGTGCCGGACGAGGCGGCGCTGCTCGGCGCGCTGCGCGCGTCCCTGCTCGACGCCCACTTCGCGCCGCTGATCGGCGCCATCCAGGGCGAGGTCCGGATCGGCACCCGTACGCTGCTCGGCTCGGTGGCCTCCGGCATCGCGCACGGCATCCTGCGCGCCTCGGACGCGCTGCCCGGCTCGGCCGCGGCGGCCGTCGGCACGGTGCTGGACGCGCTCGACCTGAGCGACCTGGTCGAGCTGGTGCCCGGCCCGGGCGGCGAGCCGACCGTGCAGCGGCGTACCTGCTGCCTGGCGTTCACGCTGCCCCGGCCCAAGGTGTGCCAGGGCTGCTGCGTCCGCCAGGGCTGACCGCTCAAGCGGCCAGCGGCCGGACGTCCCACAACCACACCCCGCCGGTACGCCTCGGCGTGATCCCGCTCAGCTCGGTCATCGCCCGGCGCAGCGCCTCGGCCTGCGGCAGCCGGGAGTCGAGGATCACCGCGCCGGCCCGCCAGTAGCGCAGGTCGTCCACGGCGGCCACCCGGTCCTGCGGGGTGATCGGCGGGACCGCGTCGGTGCGCCGTACCGTCTCGAAGAACGTGCTGGTGGGGCGCGGCGGCGCGGTGAAGAGGGCGATCCGGTCCCCGCCGGGGCGGGTGTCCGGATAGAGGAAGTAGCCGCGGGCCAGCGGCATGTCCAGCCGGGTCTCGGCGGACCAGCGCAGCGGGACCGCGTACGTGGTGTCGGGCAGCGGCAGCGTGACGATGCTCCGCCCGTCGGCGACGTAGGGACGCCAGGCGCCGGAGGTGACGAACGCCGGAGTCGGGTCGAGGCGCTTCGCGGGCAGGGGGGTGGGCAGGATCGGCACCAGCGCCATGGCGAGCACGGTGACCGTGGCGAACCGGATCCGGTCGCGCGCGTCCGGGTGCCGCCCGGCGAGCCGCCGGGCCCGGTCGGCGCCGAACGCGAGCAGCACGCCGATGATCGGGGTGAGCGCGAGCGACCAGCGGGTGGGCACCACCGAGTGCAGGACCGGCAGGTTCTCCAGCGCGGCCCAGGGACCGGGGATGCCGGTGTCCCGCCCGTCGTAGCGGATCTCCCGGCCGAGCGAGAAGAGCGCGAACACGAGCCCGACCGCCGCGAGCCCGAGCACCACGGCGTTGCGGCGCAGCCACCAGACCAGCGCGACCACCAGGATCACCAGCGGCCAGCCGAAGAACGCGTTCTCCTCGGTGGCGTTCTTGACGAGCGGTTCGCTGCCCCGGGCGTCGCCCGCGAGCGACTCGCGCGACCAGGCCACGTACGCGGCGAGGTCGGTGGAGTAGCCCCGGATCAGCGTGGAGAGCCCGCTGTACGCGCCCGGGCCGAAGAACTGGACCCAGAGCGGGTACGCGAGCAGCGCGCCGGCGACCACAGCGGCCACCCCGAGCCCGGCGGCGAACGGGCGGGCCGCCGACCGCAGGGCGGGCCGCCCGAGCGCCAGCGCGAGCACCACCACGCCCAGCCCGATGGCGGTCATCAGCAGGATCTCCAGGTTGAGGAACGCCTGCCAGACGATCACCAGGCCGAGCAGGACGCCGTTGCGCAGCCAGCGGCCGGGTTCGGCCAGGCGCAGCGTCCGCCAGATGATCAGCGGCACCACGTACTGGCTGACGATGTTGGGGTGCGAGTTGGCGTGCGAGATCATCGCGGGCGCGAACGCGCAGAACGCCGCGCCGAGCCAGGCCGGGCCACGGGCGCCGATGACCACCCGGGAGAGAAGGAAATACCAGGACGCTCCGGTCGCGGCGAGCCCGAGCGTGAGGAAGAGCAGGAATGACCAGCGGGGACCGGCCCAGAGCGTTATCGGGGTCAGCGGTATGGATACGGATAATACGGACGTATTCGCCATAAGATTGACGACGTCCGGCACATTCATCCGGTCCGAGGTGAACGGATAGGCGAAATCGGTGACGACCCGCGCACCGTGCGCCATCATCCATTCGAACTGCGCCTGATCGGTACGATTGTCGCGGACTCCATTGCGCGGATCGGCCCAGAGCCGGGCGGTCACCCAGAACGCGAGCAGCACGAAGCTGAGCACGGCGAGCGCGTCGATCCGCCTACCCTGCCCCGATTTCGCCGCGCTTGCGTCGCTTTCCGGAGTAGTCATGACATTTCAGAGCGTAGTCAGGGTATGACGGGCACGTGCAATGTTCCGGGGAATCACGTACTATGTGTCGAGTTCGCCGACCGCCGAGCGGGCACCCCTCCGGATCACAATTCGGCCCCCCTCCGTCCCCCGATTTCCCCATCAGCCATCCAGATGGTTGACTCTGACGGTCCAGGCGCGGGTCAGTCATATCGTGAGGAATCGACGCATGGCAGAAATCACTGGGGATCAGCGCGTCCAGTCCGAGGTGCTCGAAGGCCTGGCGACCGCTGTCAACCACCGGCAGTGGTTCGTCGAGCTGGCGGTGCCCTACCTCGGTGACAACCCGATCGAGATCGGCAGTGGCCTGGGCGACTACGCCTCCGCCTGGGCCGCCCACGCACCCCGGATCACCGCCACCGAGGCCGACCCGGACCGGCTGATCCAGCTCAAGGAGCGGCTGTCCGACCACCCGGGCGTCGAGGTCCGGCAGATGCTCCTCCCGCACCACGAGCGCGGCGACTACAGCGCGGCCGTCTCCTACAACGTGCTGGAGCACATCGACGACCACGTCGGCGCGCTGCGCAGCATGCGTGACCTGGTCCGCCCCGGCGGCGCCGTGGTCATCATCGTGCCGGCGTTCCAGTTCGCCATGAGCCCCGCCGACATCGCCACCGGCCACGTCCGCCGCTACACCAAGAAGACGCTCGCCGCGGCGATGACCGAGGCGGGCCTCACCGTCGAGCGGATCCACTACGCCAACGCGCTCGGCCTGATCGGCTACTTCATGGCCACCAAGGTCTTCCGGCTGATGCCGAAGGAGGGCCCGATGGTCAAGGTCTACGACACCCTCGTCCTGCCCGTCACCAAGGCCGCCGAGCAGCGCGTCCGGCCGCCGTTCGGCCAGTCCGTCTTCGCTGTCGCCCGCGTACCGGCCTGAGGGCCGGGGGCCGCGACGGCCCCCGGCCGCCGGTCACTCCTTGATCTGGTACGTCGGGCGGATGACCGCCCGGGCCAGGGTGTGGAACGCCAGGTTGAAGCCGACGAAGGCCGGGCTGGCCCCGGCGGGGATGTCGAGGCGGTCCACGTCCACCGCGTGCACCGCGAACACGTACCGGTGCGGGCGGTCCCCGGCCGGCGGCGCCGCGCCCCCGTAGCCGGTGTCGCCGTAGTCGTTGCGGACGCTGAACGCGCCGCCGAGGTCGGCCTCACGCACGCCGGTGGGCAGCTCGGTGACGGACGCGGGAACGTTCACCAGCACCCAGTGCCAGAAGCCGCTGCCGGTCGGGGCGTCCGGGTCGAAGCAGGTGACCACGAAGCTCCTGGTCTCGGCCGGGAAGCCCGACCAGGACAGCTGCGGTGAGACGTTCCCGCCGCCGGTGCTGCCGTGCGCGTACCGCGCGTCCATCGGCTCGCCGTTGTGCACGTCGTCGCTGGTCAGGTCGAACGACGGCACCGTCGGCAGCAGCTCGTACGGGTCCGGGGCGATCGGTCGTTCCAGGGTCATCGAAACGGTCCTTCCGGGTACGCGAATGTCCTGCGCCCCTTCATACCCCGTTGTCCGCGCCGGCGTGCTGCCGCCGCACCATCTCGTTGATCCAGACCGGCGCGTACGGGGACGTGCAGCCCGGTGGCGTCGGATAGTCCTTGAGCACGCCGAGCCGCTCGCCGATCCCGATCGCGCGCTCCCGGTACGCCGGGTGCTCGATCCCGATCTGCGCGAGGCAGTGGTTCATCGCCCACTGGAGGCGCTCCGGCGCGTCCGCCATCTCCGCCTCGACCACGTCGAGCAGGGCGGCCAGGTCCAGCCCGTCCGGGTTCCGCGCCACCCGCTCGGTGGTGAGCGCCCAGCCGGCGCTCGCCACCACCGGATCCCTGTCGGCCGACCAGGCCAGGCGCAGCGGCTCCGCGTGCGGGCTCTTCTTCACCACGTAGTTGACGAGCCAGTCGTGCACCTTCGGCGTGCGCGCCTCGCGCAGCATGGCGTCCAGCTCGTCCCGCCCGTAGGCCTTCGGCCGGCAGATCAGCAGCGCCAGCAGCCGGGCCGCGCTGTCCCCGGTCGCCCACAGCTCGCGGGCCAGCTCCTGCTGCGTCTTCAGCCGCTTCGCGATCGCCCGCAGCTTGCCGAGGTTGACCCCGTGGTCGTCGCCGTGCCGTTCGTTGACCGCGCGGATCTTCGGGTCGTCGAGCGCGGCCAGCTCGGCCGTCACCCCGGCCGCAGTCCTCGTCTCCGCCATCCCGGCCTCCCGTCGTCGCCGCGTCACGCAGCCTACGACCGGCCCGAGGCTCCCGCTGTTCCGCCACCCCGCCGTTCCTCACTCGGCCGCCCTGCCGTGCCGTGCAGGCGCCACATCACGGCATCCCAGATCCGTCGCGCTGGTCGCGATGCCGGGCTGACGCTCGGATCGATGCTCGGCGCCCCGGGAGAAGAACGTCTCCTGTTAAGGCTTATGCCTCTCGGTCATATTTATGCCTGAGAGGCATAAGCCGTCGAGGTAATGACTTCCTCTGCAGCCGACACGCCCGACGGGCCCCACACTCCGCTACCGCTGGCCGAGGTGAGCGGCGGAACGCGGCCCCCACGCACGCCCCACAAGCCGGCTACTTCCGCGCTGGGGCATGGGTTGAGCTGCGTGAAGGGTGCTCGACTACTGGCGGAGGGTGTGGGATTCGAACCCACGAAGACATCGCTGCCTTACCGGTTTTCAAGACCAGCGCCATCGGCCACTAGGCGAACCCTCCCGGCACGCCCCCGAGGGGTGCGCGACCGGGACCAGTCTGCCACGAACCCCGTACCGGGCAAGCCGCCGTCCCACCCTCGCTGCGAGAACGTGTGCGCGTGGGAGAGCCCAGCGGTGGTGCTGATCAGCGGAATCATGGCCGCCGGCAAGTCCACAGTGGCCGAAGGGCCGGCGCGGCGGCCGTCCCAGGCGGTGCGCCTGCGCGGCGACGGGCGGATCGGGTAAGACTGAGTCATGCGCGCGATCACGATCACGGAACCCGGCGGACCCGAGGCGCTCGTCTGGGCCCACGTGCCCGATCCCGAGCCCGGCCCCGGTGAGGTGGTCGTCGAGGTGCGGGCCAGCGCGGTGAACCGGGCCGACCTGTTGCAGCGGCAGGGGCACTACCCGCCGCCGCCGGGCGCGTCCGCGTACCCCGGTCTGGAGTGTTCGGGGACGGTGCGTGCGCTCGGTCCCGGCGTGACCGGCTGGTCGGTGGGCCAGGAGGTCTGCGCGCTGCTGGCCGGCGGCGGCTACGCCGAGCAGGTCGCCGTGCCGGCCGGGCAGTTGCTGCCGGTGCCGGCCGGGGTGGATCTGGTCGACGCGGCGGCGCTGCCGGAGGTGGCCTGCACGGTCTGGTCGAACGTGGTGGACCTGGCCCGCCTGGCCGAGGGGGACACGCTGCTGGTGCACGGCGGCGGCAGCGGGATCGGCACGTTCGCGATCCAGCTCGGCGTGGCGCTCGGCGCGACGGTGGTGGTGACTGCCCGCTCGGCCAAGCACGAGCGGCTGCGCGAGCTGGGCGCCGCGCACACGATCGACTACCGCGAGCAGGACTTCGTCGACGAGGTACGCCGGGTCACCGACGGCCGGGGCGCGGACGTGATCCTCGACATCATGGGCGCGTCCTACCTGGCCCGGAACGTGGCCGCGCTGGCGACCGGCGGGCGGCTCGTGGTGATCGGCATGCAGGGCGGCCGCAAGGGCGAACTCGACCTGGGGATGCTGCTGGCGAAGCGGGCCGCGGTGCACGCGACAGCGTTGCGGTCCCGCCCGGTGGACGACAAGGCGGCGATCGTCCGGGGCGTACGCGAGCAGGTGTGGCCCCTGGTGGAGGCGGGCCGGGTCCGGCCGGTGGTGCACGCCCGGGTGGACATGGCCGACGCCGCCGCCGCGCACCGCGTGGTCGAGACCAACGACCACCTGGGCAAGGTGCTGCTGGTCCGGTGAGGGTCAGCCCTGGCCGGGGCGCGGGAGCATGAGGCGCGGGCCGGGGCCCTCGGCGGCGAGCGAGTCCTCCGGGTTGTAGAGCGTGCAGCGCTGCAACGACAGGCAGCCGCAGCCGATGCAGCCGTCCAGGTCGTCGCGGAGCTTGCCGAGCAGCCGGATGCGTTCGTCCAGCCGGTCCCGCCAGGCGCGGGACAGCGCGGCCCAGTCGTCGGGCGTGGGGGTACGCCCCGACGGCAGCGAGTCGAGCGCCTCGCGGATCTCCTCCAGCGAGACACCGACCTGCTGGGAGATCCGGATGAAGGCGACCCGGCGCAGCTCGGTGCGGGCGTAGCGGCGCTGGTTCCCGCCGGTGCGGGCGGCGTGGATCAGGCCGAGCCGCTCGTAGTAGCGCAGCGCCGAGGGGGCGACGCCACTGCGGTCGGCGAGCTGCCCGATGGTCAGTGTTGCTTCGTGCATCACACGGCCTTGAGTTGAAGTTCGCTTCAAGTCCGAGGCTATCGGTATGACGACGACCACCGCCACCGACCTGGGCGCGCTCCTGGACCGGGTGCGCGCCGGCCGCGAGTTCGGCGCCAACGTGTACTCGACGCTCGACGTGCTCCAGGTGCTCTACGACCGGGTGCTCCGGATCACCCCGGCCACCGTGGCCGACCCGGACCGGGACCGCTTCCTGCTCTCCAAGGGCCACGCGGTCGCCGGGTACTACGCACTGCTCGCCGCCCGCGGCTTCCTGCCCGCCGAGTGGCTGGACGACCAGGGCGGCCCGGCGAGCCGGCTCGGCGACCACCCGGACCGCACGCTGGTGCCGGGCGTGGAGATCGGTTCCGGTTCGCTCGGCCACGGGCTCGGGCTGGGCGTGGGCACCGCGCTCGGGCTGCGGGCCCAGGGCCGCACCGGACCCCGGGTGTACGTGCTGCTCGGCGACGCCGAACTGGACGAGGGCTCCAACCACGAGGCGATCGCGTACGCGGGCGCGACCGGGCTGGGCAACCTGACCGCGATCGTGCTGGACAACCGGTCGGCCACGTACGGCTGGCCGGGCGGCGCGGCGAGCCGGTTCACGGTGAACGGGTGGAGCGCCGCCACTGTCGACGGGCGCGACCACGACGCCCTGCACGCCGCCCTCACCGGGCACGACGATCACCGGCCGCACGTCGTCGTCGCGGTCGTCACGGACGGGGAGGGACGATGAGCAGCACCATGCGGGACGCGTTCGTCACCAGCACCGAGGAGGTGCTCGCCGATCCGCGTACGACAGTCGTGCTCGCCGACATCTCCGCCGCCGCGTTCGAGCCGGCCGCCGCCCGGTACCCGGACCGGGTGATCAACGTGGGCATCCGGGAGCAGTTGATGATCGGGGTGGCCGGAGGGCTGGCGCTGACCGGGCAGCGGCCGATCGTGCACAGCTACGCCCCGTTCCTGGTCGAGCGGGCGTACGAGCAGATCAAGCTGGACCTCGACCACCAGGACGCCGGCGCGGTGCTCGTCGGCATCGGCGGCTCGTACGACCGGGCGTCGGCCGGACGCACCCACCTCGGGCCGGCGGACGTGGCGCTGCTGGACACACTGGACGGCTGGACCGTGCACGTGCCGGGGCACCCGGACGAGGTCCGGCCGCTGCTGCGCGACGTCGTGTGCGGGCAGGACCCGGCGTACCTGCGGTTGTCGATCCGGAGCAACACCGCCGCGTACCCGCAGGCGGGCGACCTGCATGTGGTCCGGGACGCCGGGCCGGGCGCGCCGCTGCTGGTCGCGGTCGGCCCGGTGCTGGACGCGGCGGTGGCGGCGACGGCCGACCGGCCGGTCACAGTGGCCTACACCCACCGGCCGCGACCGTTCGACACGGCCGGGCTGCGGGCGCTCGCCGGGACCGAGGTGATCCTGGTCGAGCCGTACCTGGCGGGCACCTCGGCGCGGATGGTGTCGGAGGCGCTGGCCGACCGGCCGCACCGGCTGCTGGCGCTCGGGGTGGGCCGCAAGGACCTGCGCCGCTACGGCAGCGCCGAGGACCACGAACGCTGGCACGGCCTGGACGCCGCCGGTCTGCGCCGCTCGGTCGACGCGTTCCTCACCTGAGCGTCCCGGACACGACGGAACCCCGCGGCCTCGGCTGGTGCCGGGATCGCGGGGTCCAGTCGGTACGGGCTCAGTGCGCGGCGGCGGGGTTGGCCGGGCGGCGGCGGGCGCGCTCGCGGGCCAGGATCCAGATCGCCTCGACGCCGTCCTTCCAGGTGATCTTCTTGCCCTCCTCGCGGCCCCGCGCGCGGTAGCTGATCGGCACCTCGTACGGGCGGATGCGGCGGCGCAGCAGCTTGCCGGTGACCTCGGCCTCCATGCCGAAGCCACGGGAGCGGACCTGCAGCGAGCGGTACAGCTCCAGCGGCATCAGCTTGAAGCAGGTCTCCAGGTCGCCGATGTAGGAGTTGTAGAGCACGTTCGCGGCGAGCGTGACGCCCTTGTTGCCCATCACGTACCAGAAGCTGTACGAGCTGTGGCTGCCGAAGGTCCGGTTGCCGTAGACGACTGTGGCCCGGCCGTCGAGCACCGGCTCCAGCAGGCGCGGGATGTCCTGCGGGTCGTACTCCAGGTCGGCGTCGAGGATGACCATGTACTCGCCCTCGGCGCTGTCGACAGCCGTCTTGATGGCCGCGCCCTTACCGGCGTTGCGCTGGTGGGTGATCACCCGCAGGCGGGCGTCGTCCACGCGGCCGAGGATCTCACCGGTGCCGTCCCGGCTGCCGTCGTCCACGACGACGAGCTCGATCTCGCAGGGGTAGTCGACCGCCAATGCCTGCTTGAGGGCATCCGCGATTCGTTCTTCCTCGTTGTAGACCGGCATGAGGATCGAGAGCTTCACGGAATCTCCACGGAGGCGATGGCAGGTCGGGGCATAGCGTAGCCTGGCACATTGCTCAGGTCACGACAGCCCAGGCACCCTATTCCTGACGAAGTGGTACCACGACGAGCCGGGCCACGCTGCGGTCGCCGTCCTTCGCGCCGGCCACCCCGACCGTCGTACCGATCTTGATGTCGGTCGATCGGATCGTGGTCCGCCGCTCGACGACCCGCAGCTTCTCACCGAACGTCCACGTCACAGTGAAACCGTCGGTGGACCTCACAGTCATCGACCTGTCGTCGATCGCGGTCACCTCGCCGCGCTGGACCGCGACGGTCTTCGTACCGCCGTCCCTGGTCTTGACCACCGCCTCGCCGTGCAGCGTGTTGCGCCGCAGCAGCACCCGGGCCCGGTGACGCCGTTGTCCCTCCTTCGCCCGCTCGCCCTTGCCGTCCGGCCCGGCCTGCGGCGTACCGGAGGGCGCCGGCGCGGCGACCGGATCCACGTCCAGTTCCCCGGCGTCGACGCCGAGCGCGGCCAGCGCCTGGCCGTCCGCACCCAGGGCGGCGCTCACCTCGACCCCGTCGTCCGGCGCCGCGCCGGACCGGGTCGCGCCGCACCCGGCGAGCGCGAGCGACGCGGCGGCGAGCAGTGCGGTGGCGCCGGTGACGATTCGCTGACGTCTCATCTGTGGTCCTCTTCCTGTCCTCACGGTGACGAGCCGAGCGTTCCGCACCGACGCGAGGGAACGGTCAAGCCGATGTTCGAGCCGGGTAAGGATCCGCCGGCACCCGGACGGTGAAGGCGGCTCCGCCCTCCGGGGCGTGCCCGGCGGCGATGTCCCCGCCGAGCCGGCGGACCAGCCCGGCGGCGAGCGCCAGGCCCAGCCCGCTGCCCACCTTGCGCACCCCCCGGTACCGCTCGTGCAGCGCGCCCCGCTCGAACGCCACCCGCAGGTCGTCATCGGTGAAGCCGGGTCCGCCGTCCCGGACCTCCAGCACCCCGCCGCCCGCCGGGCCGCCGGCCCGGACCGCGAGCACCACCGGCGCCCCCGGCGGTACGACGCGCAACGCGTTCTCCAGCAGCCCGTCCAGGACCTGCCGGATCCGGCCCGGATCGGTGTACGCCGGCACCGGCGCACCCGGCGTCTCCAGCCGGAACGGCACCCCGAGCGCCGCGCACCGGCCGGACCAGCTGCGCTCCGCGTCGGCGGCCAGCCCGGTCAGGTCGACCGGCACCGGTTCCAGGGGGAAGTCGACCGCCTCCAGCCGGGCCAGCGCCAGCAGGTCGCGGACCAGCCGGTCCAGGTGTTCGGCCTCGGCGAGCACGGTCCGGCCGGTCGCCGGCACCGCGTCGGCCTCGATCACGCCGTCGGCCAGCGCCTCGGCGTAGCCGCGGATCGCGGTGAGCGGGGTCCGCAGCTCGTGCGAGACGGAGAGCAGAAACTCGCGCTGCCGTCCCTCGCTCGTGGCGAGCGCGGCGGCCAGGCCGTTGAGCGCGTGCGCCAGGTCGGCCACCTCGTCGGGCGGCTCGACCGGCACCCGGACCGCCCGGTCCCCGGCACGCAGCCGGGCGGCGGCGGTGGCGGCGGTACGGATCGGCCGGGCCAGCCGGCGGGCGAGCAGCAGTCCGGCGGCCGCCCCGGCGGCGAGTCCGGCGAGCAGCGGCAGCCAGAGTCCGCGCAGCACCTGCCGCCAGGGCGCGGCGCTACGGGCTCGGGTCAGCACCACCCCGTCCCCGCCGGGCAGCGACCGCGCCTCGACCAGCCGGCGTTGCCCCTCGACCAGTCGCCGGCCGGAGACGTTCTCGCCGCCGGCCACCCGCGTCACCAGCGGCCGGGGCAGGCCCGGCCGGTCGGCCCGGCCGTCCCGGATCACGTACACGTCGATCTGCTGCTGGCGCAGTTGCCGGATGAGCCGGTCCCCGGCGCCGTCGCGCTGGCGTACCGGCCGCACCCGGAGCACGTCGGCGGCGAGCCGGGCCTGGGCGGCGAGCGCCTCCTGGTCCCGGCGCTCCGCGCCGCGTACCGCCAGGGGCACCGCGACCAGCGCGGTGACGAGCACCGACACCAGCGCCACCGCGCAGGTGGCGAGCACGGCGCGGGCGGTGAGTGTCCGCCCGGGCCGGCGCGGCATCGGTCCGGTCGGCCGGTCAGGCATCGGCGGCGTACCCGACGCCACGATGGGTGCGGATCACACTGTCCGGGCCGAGCTTGGCCCGCACCTGCGCCACGTGCACGTCGACGGTCCGGGTGCCGGCGTGCGCCGCGTACCCCCACACGCCCGCCAGCAGCTCCTCCCGGGTGAACACCCGGCCGGGCCGGGCCATCAGGTGGGCGAGCAGGTCGAACTCGGTGGAGGTGAGCTGCACCGGCGTGCCGCCGGCGGTCACCGTCCGGCGGGCCGGGTCGAGTGTGACGGCGCCGAGCGTGCGGGGCTGCTCGGCGGGCGTGCCGGCGGTGCGGCGCAGCACCGCCCGGAGCCGGGCGAGCAGCTCGCGCGGGCTGAACGGCTTGGTGACGTAGTCGTCGGCACCGAGTTCCAGGCCGACGACACGGTCCACCTCGTCGTCGCGGGCGGTGAGGAAGATGACCGGCGTCCAGTCGCCGGCCGCGCGCAGCCGGCGGCAGATCTCGGTGCCGGCCAGGCCGGGCAGCGCGATGTCGAGCACGCAGGCCACCGGGCGCAGCCGCCGCGCGGCGGCCAGGCCGGCCTCGCCGTCACGTTCCAGGTGTACGCCGAACCCGTCCCGGGTCAGGTAGAGCCGGACCAGGTCGGCGATGGCCGGCTCGTCCTCCACCACGAGGACGAGCCCGGGCGGGGCGGCGGTGGTCACCGGCTCATGATGACCGACCGCCGACCGCCGAGCCGGTCAGGAAATGTTCGGATCAGGTAAGGAGGACGTCAGCGGGCCGGGGCTGGCCGCAGCACCGTCGGGCGGACGGCCGCCGGCGACTCCCCGATGGTCGCCACCACCCGCTCGGCGGGCGTACGCAGGCGGGTCCGGAAGGCGTGGTTGAGCAGCGCGTCGAGCTGCCACACCTGCTTCGGGTGGTGGGTACGCAGGACGAAGCGCTCGCGCACCCCGTCGATCGCGGTCGCCGCCAGCACCACGCTGTGCGCGCGGGGATCGGGGCTCCACGTCACGTTGCTCAGCTCGCGCAGTTCGGTGTTGAGGTGCAGGCGCAGCCGGTGCAGCACCCGGGTCTGCCGGGTGACCACCAGCCGCCGGTGGGTGAGGAGCATCAGGTAGTCGCCGCCCACCGGGTCGTCCGGGCGGCTGCACCGGGTGACCAGGATGGTCGCGTCGCCGGAGCCGACGCACCGGCGGAACACCGGCATGTGCCGGGTGACGGTCTGGGTCGCCAGGCCGGTCTCGGCGGCGGCCGGAAGGAACGTTCGCGAGAACACGTCCATGCCCGGTCCAACGAGCCGATGACCAGGGGTGATATGGGTCACGCCCGATTTCTGGAACTTCCACACGTGCAAGTCGCACCAGCGGTGCGACACCGGCTGCCGGTCGGGTCAGAGCAGCTCGACGATCGTGGCGTTGGCCATGCCGCCACCCTCGCACATGGTCTGGAGGCCGTAGCGGATGCCGTTGTCCCGCATGTGCTGGAGCATCGTGGTCATGATCCGCGCGCCGGACCCGCCGAGCGGGTGACCGAGCGCGATCGCCCCGCCCCGGGGGTTGAGCCGCTCCGGGTCCGCCTCGGTCTCGGCCAGCCACGCCAGCGGCACCGGGGCGAACGCCTCGTTCACCTCGTACACCCCGATCTCCTCGATGCCCAGCCCCGCGCGACGCAGCGCCTTCGCGGTGGCCGGGATCGGCGCGGTGAGCATGGTGACCGGGTCGTCGGCGGCGACCACCGCGGTGTGCACCCGGGCCAGCGGGCGCAGGCCGTGCCGGCTGGCCCACTCGGCGGTGGTGACCGCGAGCGCGGCGGCGCCGTCGGAGATCTGCGACGCGGACCCGGCGGTGACCACGCCGTCGGCGCGGAACGGGGTGGCCAGCTCGCCGAGCTTGGCCAGCGAGGTGTCGCGGCGGATGCCCTCGTCGGCGGAGAACTTGCCGCCGTCGGCGAGCGCCACGGGCGCCAGCTCGGCCTCGAACGCGCCCGCGTCCTGCGCGGCGGCCGCCTTCTCGTGGCTGGCCAGCGCGAACTCGTCGAGCTGGGTACGCGAGAAGCGCCACCGCTGCGCGATCAGCTCGGCCCCGACGCCCTGGTTGAACGGCAGTGGCGAGTCTTCCGCGACGCCCTCGACGCCGCGGTAGCGCTCCAGGATCGCCGCGCTGAACGGCATGCCACCGGCGACGCTGGAACCCATCGGCACCCGGGTCATCGACTCGACGCCACCGGCCACGACCAGGTCGGCCTGGCCGGAGAGGACCGTCGCGGCGGCGAAGTGCAGCGCCTGCTGGCTCGACCCGCACTGGCGGTCGAGCGTGGTGCCGGGGACCGACTCCGGCCAGCCGGCGGCGAGCACGGCGTTGCGGGCCACGTTCCAGGACTGCTCGCCGACCTGCGACACGCAGCCCCATACCACGTCGTCGACCTGGCCCGGGTCGATGCCGGTGCGCTCGGCGAGCGCGCGCAGCACGTGTGCCGAGAGGTCGACCGGGTGCACTCCGGCGAGGCTGCCCTTGCGCCGCCCGACCGGGGTCCGTACCGCGCCGACGATGACCGCGTCACTCATGTCTACTCCCCGGTAACCTCGCTTGCCCCGATCCTACGTGCTGACCGGACCGGTCGTCCTCCCCCGGCGTTCGGCAGGTGCGGCTGGCATGCTGGGCGGATGGATCCACAGTCGCCGCCGGTCCGGCAGTGGCGGGTGCCGCGGGAGGTGCCGGTGATCAAGGCGGTCGGCGCGCTCGCGCTCGTCGCCCTGGGGCTGGTCTTCGCAGGCGGGGACCCGGTCCGTCCGGCGCTCGCCGGACTGGCCGCCGCCGGTCTGCTCGGCTGGGCGCTGCGCGACGTGGTCGCGCCGGTCCGCCTCGCCGTCGACCCGGACGGGCTCACCGTGCTGCGGGGGTTCGCCGGGCGGCACCGGCTGCCCTGGGACGCGGTGGAGGCGATCCGCCTCGATCGGCGCAGCCGGCGCGGGATCACCGCCGAGACGCTGGAGATCGACGCCGGGGAGTCGCTGCACCTGTTCGGCCGCCGCGACCTGGACGCACCGCTGGACGAGGTGGCCGCGGCGCTGACCGAGGCCCGCCCCGCGCGCTGAGGCTCAGCCGAGCAGGGCGGCGGTCCGGACGAGCGTCAGACCGATCAGCGCGACCAGCACGATGGCGCAGCCCGCCACCTGGAACACGGTCCGCCGTGACCGAGGGGCGTACGCCAGGACCAGCGCCACCAGCGCGCCGGCGACCAGGCCGCCGAGGTGCCCGGCCACCGAGATGCTCGGCACGGTGAACGTGAAGATCAGGTTGATCACCAGGATCGGCACGATCGCCGAGGTGTCCCGGCCGAGCCGCCGCATGATCACGAAGACGGCGGCGAACAGGCCGAAGACGGCGGTCGAGGCGCCGGCCGTGAACCGGTTCGGCTCGGTGAAGACGTACGCGGCGACGTTGCCGCCGAGCCCGGCGAGCAGGTAGAGCGCCAGGAAGCGCAGCGGCCCGAGCACCGCCTCCAGCGTCCGGCCGAGCACCCACAGCGCCCACATGTTCAGCAGCAGGTGCAGCACGCCGTAGTGCAGGAACATGGCGGTGACGAGCCGGTACCACTCGCCGTCGGCCACCCCGCCGACGTGCCCGTCGGGGAAGCGTGCCAGGCCGAGCACCGCCCCCCACTCGGTGAGTGGTGTGCCGTTGCCCATCAGGCCGCCCAGGCCACCGCCGGCCACGGCGGTCCCGCTGCGCGCCGAGAGGATGGACAGCAGCATCATCGCCACGTTCAGCGCGATCAGCGCCTTCGTGACGTTGCCCTGGCGGCCGGCGGCACCGCCACCGAAGGCGGTACGCGCCGGCCGCACGCTGCGGCGGCCCTCGGCGACGCACTCCGGGCACTGGTGGCCGACGGAGGCGTCCCGCATGCACTCGGTGCAGATCGGCCGATCGCATCGACTGCACCGGATGTAGGTCTCCCGGCCGGGGTGCCGGTAGCAGACCGGGGTGGTCGGCACCGGACCCCCGGTGGCGTCGCCTGGCTGGCCGGAGCGCTCAGTCATGCGAGCAAAGGTACCCGCGTGCCGCTCAGGACTGCTTGTGCTCGATCTCGACCCGCTCGATCACCACGTCCTGGATCGGCCGGTCGCTCGGACCGGTCGGGGTGTTGGCGATCGAGTCGACCACCTTCACCGACTGCTCGTCGGCCACCTGACCGAAGATGGTGTGCCGGTTGTTCAGGTGTGGCGTGGGCGACACAGTGATGAAGAACTGCGAGCCGTTCGTGCCCGGCCCGGCGTTCGCCATCGCCAGCAGGTACGGCCGGTCGAAGCGCAGCTCCGGGTGGAACTCGTCGGCGAACTTGTAGCCCGGGCCACCGCGGCCGGTGCCGGTCGGGTCGCCCATCTGAATCATGAAACCGCTGATCACGCGGTGCGAGACGGTGCCGTCGTAGTACGGCCCGTTGCCCGGCTGACCGGTACGCGGGTCGATGTACTCCCGGGTGCCCTCGGCCAGCTCCACGAAGTTGCGGACGGTCTTCGGCGCGTGGTTCGGGAAGAGCTCCAGCCGGATCGGGCCGGCGTTGGTGTGCAAGGTGGCGTAGACAGCCTCGGCCACGGGTACTCCTCACTCGTAGTTCAGTTCCTTGCGGATCCTCCCATGTGCCCGATCTGGCCATGCGGAGGCATTCGAAGGTGGAGGATGACGAAGGAACAACTCCCAGGAGGTGGGACCGTGTTTGGAATCGGGCGGCGAAAGACCCAGGGCCAGCTCGCCAAGGTCGAGCTGAACCAGGGCATCGGTCACCTGAGGCAGGCCGCCACGCACGCGGCGAAGGGTGCCGGCGCCACTGTCGGCCCGCGGGTCCGGGCAGCCCGGGTCGCCGTCGCGCCGACCGCGGTCCTGGTCCGGGACCGCGCCTCCAGCGGGTTCGCGTCGACCGCCGCGGCGCTCGCGCCGGTGCTGCTGGCCGTGCGCAACGCCCGGGTCGAGGCCGCCGGCAAGGCGTCGAGCGGCCGCAAGGTGATGGCCGCGAAGCAGTCCGCGATGACGAAGAAGGCGAAGAACATGAAGGCCGGAAAGAAGAAGCAGCGCAGGTCGCGGGGCATGACCGCGGGCCTGCTGGTGGCCGGCACCGTCGCCGGCCTGGCCGGTGCGATGGCCGTGCGCCGCCGCCGCGAGCAGCAGGAGTGGGCCGAGTACGACCCGACCGGCACGCTCGGCGCGACGGGCACGCTCGGCGCGACCGGTGGCGACAAGCTGGAGCCGATGCGGGAGGACGTGGACACGATCGTGGTGGAGACCCCGGACGCGAGCGCGAAGGTGACGCAGGCCGGCCCGACCGGCGCCGGTTCCTCGGCCGTGGCCAAGGGCAGCAGCGCGTCGACCGCCGCCGCCGGCAGCCAGCCGGTGATCCACCCGAACGACCAGGTCCCCTCCGTCGCCGAGGGCGCCCGGGACGTCTCCGGCCGTCCGGCCGACGACATCACCAAGGCCGTGCAGGCCGGCAAGAACGCCGCGAAGGCCGGCGGTCGCCGCTGACCTCGCACCGTCGGATCAGCGCCGGCACGCGGGACACCCCGCGTGGCCGGCGCTTCCGCGTGTACGGGGCGGCCGGTCCGTCGGCGACCCGCCGTGGCGCGGTGGTCACAGCCAGCCGTTGCGGCGGAACAGACGGTAGAGCGTGAAGGACGCCGCGAGCATCAGCGCCCAGACGCCCGGATAGCCGTACGTCCACTTCAGCTCGGGCATGTTGTCGAAGTTCATGCCGTAGATGCCGGCGATCGCCGTCCACACCGCACCGATCGCGGCCCAGGCGGCGATCTTGCGCATGTCGTTGTTCTGGTCGACGGTGACCTGGGCCAGCCGGGCCTGGAGGATCGAGTTGAGCAGGTCGTCGTAGGAGTTCACCTGCTCGACCGTGCGGCTGAGGTGGTCCTGCACGTCGCGGAAGTAGCGCCGCACCTCCTGCGGGACCGCGCGGTTGACCTGCGAGGTGAGCGTCATCAGCGGGCGCTGCAACGGCGCCACCGCCCGCTTGAACTCGACCAGCTCCCGCTTCATCTGGTAGATCCGCTGGATCCGGCCGCTGCTCTGCCGGTCGAAGACGTCCGCCTCCAGCACGTCGAGGTCGTCCTCCAGCCGGTCGGCCACCTCCAGGTAGAGGTCCACCACGCGGTCGGTGATCGCGTACGCGACCGCCCAGGGGCCGTGCCGCAGCAGGTCCCGCTTCGCCTCCAGGTCGGCGCGCACCGGCGCCAGCCGGCAGGCGTCACCGTGCCGGACGCTGATCACGAAGTGCGGCCCGATGAAGAGCATTACCTGGCCGGTCTCCACCACCTCGGAGTTCTCGGTCAGCTCGGCGTGCTCGCAGTAGCGGGCCGTGCGCAGCACCAGGAAGACGATCTCGCCGAAGTGCTCCAGCTTCGGGCGCTGCTGGGCCTTGACCGCGTCCTCCACGGCGAGTTCGTGCAGGCCGAACGTGGCGGCGATCTCGGTCATCTCGGCCAGGTCCGGCTCGTGCAGGCCCAGCCAGACGAAGCCGTCCTGCTCCTGCCGGGCGGCGGCCAGGGCCTCGGCGTACTGGGGGTGGCCGGGGCGGCGCTCGCCGTCGACGTACAGCCCGCAGTCGACGATCCCGCTGCGCTCCGGGCCGGCCGGCTGGGTAGTACGCGGGGAGCCGTCGGCGTTGAGGATGCGGGACATCGCGCGTACCGGGGCCGACCAGGCGCGGGGGCGCAGAGCCCGGCTGCCGTCGGTACCGGCGGTTCGGTCGCGTGCCACCCGGTCCGTCATCTCTCGCCCCCTTCCCCTAGAGCTGCGGCTTGCAGGTTACGCCGACCGGCGGGAAGCGCAGCGCGGGCGCGGGTGCGGGGTACTGGTGG
>NZ_RCVK01000233.1:0-12239 GCF_003667485.1 Micromonospora sp. BL1 | reverse complement strand
CCCCATGTGACAGTCCTCTCCACCCCGGATGGTCCCGCCCACGGTAACGTCGCCCCCACCGCACAGGGGAGAAGGGCATTGACCTCCGTCACCATCATCACCGGGGGAGGGCGCGGCATCGGCGCGGCCACCGCCCGCCGGCTCGCCACCGAGGGCCACGACCTGGTCATCGGCTACCGCGCCGACCACAACGCCGCCGAGGCGGTGGCCGCCGACGTGCGCGCCGCCGGCCGCCGCGCGGTCACCGTCGCCGCCGACACCACCGACCCCGAGCAGGTACGCCGGATCTTCGACGCCGCCGACCGGCTCGGCCCGCTCACCGGCCTGGTCAACAACGCCGGCGTCACCAGCCCGATCGGCCCGTTCACCGACCTGCGCGTCGACGACCTGCGCGAGGTCGTCGACGTCAACCTCATCGGGTACGTCCTGTGCGCACAGCAGGCGGCGCGGAGGCTCACCCGCGGCGGCGCCATCGTCAACGTCTCCTCCGTGGCCGCGACGCTCGGCTCACCCGGGGAGTACATCCACTACGCCGCCGTCAAGGCCGCCACCGACACCCTCACCGTCGGGCTCGCGAAGGAACTGGCGCCGCACGGCATCCGCGTCAACGCCGTCGCCCCCGGCATCATCCGCACCACGATCCACGCCCGCTCCGGCGTGCCCGACCGTCCCGACACCGCCGCCGGGCGGATCCCGATGGGCCGCGCGGGGGAACCCGAGGAGGTCGCCGGCGCGATCGCGCACCTGCTCGGCGCGGACGCCTCGTACACCACTGGCGCGGTCCTGCGCGTCGGCGGCGGTCTCTGACCTGACGGCGGCCCGGGGGTTGCCGCCCCCGGGCCGCCGCGTCGCGTCTCCTACTGGGTGAACAGCTTCGCCGCCGTGATCACGGTCTGCACCACGCCGTAGCCCAGCAGCGCCGACACCACCAGCCACGACACCACCAGGCGAACCAGCTGTCCGCCGCCGCTGTGCTCGTTCACGATCCGCTCCTCTCCGTCGCCCCCGACTGTCCCTGCTCCGTCTCGCCCCGCCCGGACGCGGGCTCGTGGTAACGCTGCGGCACCGGCCGTACCAGCAGGTTCGCCACCAGCCCCACCGCCAGCAGGCCGACCATCGTGAACAGCGCCGGCCGGTACGCCGCCGCGGTCAACGTGCCCGGCTCGCCCTGCGCGTCGAGGAACCCGTTGACGATCAGCGGCCCGGCCACGCCCGCCGCCGACCACGCGGTCAACAGCCGGCCGTGGATCGCGCCCACCTCGAACGTGCCGAACAGGTCCCGCAGGTACGCCGGAATGGTCGCGAACCCGCCACCGTAGAACGACAGGATCACGGACGCCAGCAGCACGAACAACGCCGTCGAGGTCTGCCCCACCAGCGCCAGCACCAGGTACAGCACCATGCCCACGCCCAGGTACACCACGTAGATCGGCTTGCGGCCGATCACATCCGACGTGGACGACCACACGAACCGGCCCGCCATGTTGAACAGCGACAGCAGTCCCACGAACCCGCCGGCCGCCGCCACCGACACCGCCGACGTGCCGCCGTCGCGGAAGAAGTCCTGGATCATCGGGCTGGCCTGCTCCAGGATGCCGATCCCCGCCGTCACGTTGCAGAACAGCACCACCCACAGCAGCCAGAACGACCGTGTCCTGACCGCGTTGGCCGCCGACACGTTCGCGGTGGTCACCAGCGGCTTCTCGGCCACCTGGGCCGGGTCGAACCCGGCCGGGCGCCAGCCCGGCGCCGGCACCCGCACGTTGAACACCCCGAACATCATGATCACGAAGTAGCCGACGCCGAGCGTCACGAACAACCACACCAGCGCCGACCCCGACGCGGTGGAACCACTGTCGGACGGGTCGTAACCGGCGTCGTAGAACGACAGCAGCTGCCGGGACAGGGGAGAGGCAACCATCGCCCCACCACCGAACCCCATGATCGCCAACCCGGTCGCCAGACCCGGGCGGTCCGGGAACCACTTGATCAACGTGGAGACGGGGGAGATGTACCCGATCCCCAGACCGATGCCGCCCAGCACCCCGTACCCCAGATACAGCAGCCACAACTGCCCGGTCGCGATGCCCAGCGCCCCGACCAGGAACCCCGCCGCCCAGAAACACGCCGAGACGAACATCGCCTTACGCGGCCCGTTCGCCTCCACCCACGTACCGGCCACCGCGGCCGACAACCCCAGCATCACGATCGCGATGCTGAAGATCACCCCGATCGCCGTCTGCCCCGTGTCGAAGTGCGCGATCAGGGAGTTCTTGTACACGCTCGTGGCGTACACCTGCCCGATGCACAGATGGATCGCCAGCGCCGCCGGAGGGATCAGCCAGCGGCTGTACCCCGGCGGCGCGACGGTGTGCCGACGATCGAGTGCGGAAAGCATCGTTGCTTCCTCCGTCCAGATGGCGAGAACACCCGCGTTCATGCCCCCACCGCACGCTGCGCCCAAACCCGCCCCGCGCCCGGCGGTCGAAACGCTGAGCCGAACGGTCACCGCCGCAGCCACCCGTCATCACGCCACCACCACCCGTCACACCCGGCCCGGGATGCGACCATGAGCAGGTGAAGATCCTGTCCATCCAGTCGTCGGTCGCCTACGGCCACGTCGGCAACTCCGCCGCCGTGTTCCCACTGCAACGCCTCCGACACGAGGTCTGGCCGGTCCTGACCGTGCACTTCTCCAACCACACCGGCTACGGCGCCTGGCGCGGCCCGCTGCTCGCCCCCACCGACGTCGCCGACGTCATCGCCGGGATCGAGGACCGCGGCGTGCTCGGCACCGCCGACGCCGTCCTCTCCGGCTACCAGGGCGACCCCGCCGTCGGCGCGGTCATCCTCGACGCCGTCGCACGCGTCAAGGCCGCCAACCCGGCCGCCCTGTACTGCTGCGACCCGGTCATGGGCGACGTCGGCCGCGGCATGTTCGTCCGCCCCGGCATCCCCGAATACCTGCGCGACACCGTCGTCCCCCGCGCCGACATCGTCACCCCCAACCAGTTCGAGCTGGAGTTCCTCGCCGGCCGCACCACCGACACCCTCGACGACCTGCTCGCCGCCGTCGACGCCGTCCGCGCCACCGGCCCCCGGCACGTCCTGGTCACCAGCGTCCTGCACGGCGACCTGCCCGCCGGCCACCTGGAGGTCGTCGCCGTCTCCGACGACGGCGCCTGGGCCGTCACCACCCCGCTGCTGCCGATCGCCCCCAACGGCGGCGGCGACGTCACCGCCGCCCTCTACCTCGCCCACCTCGCCACCACCGGCTCACCGCAGACCGCGCTGGAACGCACCACCAACTCGATCTACGCGGTACTCGAGGCGACCCTCGAAGCCGGCACCCGCGAACTGCAACTCGTCGCCACCCAGGACGCCATCGCCGACCCACCCACCCGCTTCACCGCCCGCCGGCTGCGCTGACCGCCGCCGGGTGCGCCCGGGCCGCGGGTGCACCCGGCGGCGACTCGCCGCTCGAACAGGTGGACGACACCACCGCCCAGCAGGCAAGATGCGGACGTGCCACCGCACCCGGCCAACGACGACCCCGCGTTCGCCCAACGACTGCGCGACCTGACCCGGCTGCGCCGCGTCCGCGACCGCATCGACCGCGAGTACGCCAAACCCCTCGACGTCGAAGCCCTCGCCCGCGGCGAGCACATGTCCGCCGGCCACCTCAGCCGCCAGTTCCGCCAGACCTACGGCGAGTCCCCGTACGCGTACCTGATGACCCGCCGCATCGAACGCGCCATGGCCCTGCTGCGCCGCGGCGACCTCAGCGTCACCGATGTCTGCTTCGCCGTCGGCTGCCAGTCCCTGGGCACCTTCAGCACCCGATTCACCGAACTCGTCGGCGAACCACCCAGCGCCTACCGCGCCCGCCACGCACCCGACACCGCCGAACCACCCCCGTGCCTGACCAAACAGGCGACCCGACCGGTCAGGAATCGAGAAGCCCGCACCGGCCGGCCACCACTAGCGTGACCACCATGACGATCACCATTCACTACGCGTTCCTGCCCCACACCGACGCCGACGCCGCGCTCGCCTTCTACCGCGACACCCTCGGCTTCGAACTGCGCAACGACGTCGGCTACCAGGACATGCGCTGGCTCACCGTCGGCCCGCCGAACCAGCCCGAGACCGGCATCGTCCTGCACCCGCCGGCCGCCGACCCCGGCATCACCGACGACGAACGCCGCACCATCCTCGAACTCATCGCCAAGGGCAGCTACGGCGCGCTCACCCTCGCCACCGACGACCTCGACGGCCTGTTCGACCGCCTCCAGGCCAGCGGCGCCGACGTCGTGCAGGAACCCACCGAACAGCCCTACGGCGTACGCGACTGCGCCTTCCGCGACCCCACCGGCAACCTGATCCGCATCAACGAGCGGCGCTGACCGCACCCATGACCGACGCGCCCCGCACCCGCGCCCGCCGCCGCCACGACACCACCCACCGCCTCGACCACGACGTCGACTGCTGGGTCGCCACCGCCGACCCCGACGGCACCCCGTACCTCGTGCCCCTGTCCTTCGACTGGGACGGCCACACGCTGCTCGTCGCCACCCCGGCCGGCAGCCCCACCGGCCGCAACCTCGCCACCGGCCGCGCCCGCGTCGGCCTCGGCCCCACCCGCGACGTCACCATGATCGACGGCGACGTGGAGAGCCTCGCCATCGACGCCCTGCCCACCGACCGCGGGGACCGCTTCGCCACCCGAACCGGCTTCGACCCCCGTACCCTGACCACGCCCTACCGCTGGTACCGCATCACGCCACGCCGCATCCAGGCCTGGCGCGAAGCCGACGAGCTGCCCGGCCGCACCCTGATGCGCGACGGCAGCTGGCTCGACTGACACCCGCAACACCGGACGGAGACACCATGAGCAAGGCCACCACCGGCCTGCACCACGCCGACAGCCACGACATCATCCGCGTCCACGGTGCCCGCGAGAACAACCTGCGCAACGTCGACGTCGAGATACCCAAACGCCGCCTCACCGTCTTCACCGGCGTCTCCGGCTCCGGCAAGAGCTCACTGGTGTTCGGCACCATCGCCGCCGAGTCCCAGCGCCTCATCAACGAGACCTACAGCGCCTTCGTCCAGGGCTTCATGCCCACCCTGTCCCGCCCCGAGGTCGACATCCTCGAAGGCCTCACCACCGCCATCATCGTCGACCAGGAACGCATGGGCGCCGACCCCCGCTCCACCGTCGGCACCGCCACCGACGTCAACGCCATGCTGCGCATCCTGTTCAGCCGCCTCGGCGACCCCCACATCGGCCCACCCAACGCCTACTCCTTCAACGTGCCCTCCGTACGCGCCGCCGGCGCCATCACCGTCGACCGCGGCCCCGGCAAGACCCAGACCAAGAAGGGCACCTTCAACCGCCTCGGCGGCATGTGCCCCCGCTGCGAGGGCCGCGGCGCCGTCACCGACTTCGACCTCACCGTCCTCTACGACGAGAAGCTGTCCCTCAACGAGGGCGCCATCACCATCCCCGGCTACACCATGGACGGCTGGTACGGCCGCATCTTCCGCTCCAGCGGCCTGTTCGACCCCGACAAGCCCATCCGCGACTACACGAAGCGGGAACTGGACGACCTGCTCCACAAGGAGCCCACCAAGGTCAAGGTCGACGGCATCAACGTCACCTACACCGGCCTCATCCCGGCCATCCAGAAGTCGATGCTCGCCAAGGACGTCGACGCCATGCAGCCGCACATCCGCAACTTCGTCGAACGCGCCGTCACGTTCACCACCTGCCCCGACTGCGACGGCACCCGGCTGGCCCCCCAAGCGCGCTCCTCGAAGATCAACGGCATCAACATCGCCGACGCCTGCGCCATGCAGATCAGCGACCTCGCCACCTGGGTACGCGACCTGCGCGAACCCTCCGTCGGCCCGCTGCTCAAGGCACTGGGGGACACCCTCGACTCGTTCGTCGAGATCGGCCTCGGCTACCTCAGCCTCGACCGGCCCGCCGGCACCCTCTCCGGCGGCGAGGCCCAGCGCACCAAGATGATCCGCCACCTCGGTTCGTCCCTCACCGACGTGACCTACGTCTTCGACGAACCCACCATCGGCCTGCACCCGCACGACATCGCCCGCATGAACAACCTCCTGCTGCAGCTGCGCGACAAGGGCAACACCGTCCTGGTCGTCGAACACAAACCCGAGACCATCGCCATCGCCGACCACGTCGTCGACCTCGGTCCCGGCGCCGGCACCGCCGGCGGCACCATCTGCTACGAGGGCACGGTCGCCGGCCTGCGCGCCAGCGACACCACCACCGGCCGCCACCTCGACGACCGCGCCACCCTCAAGGACAAGCCGCGTACGCCCACCGGCGCCCTGCCCATCCGCGGCGCCCGCACCCACAACCTGCGCGACGTCGACGTGGACATCCCCCTCGGCGTCCTGGTCGTCGTCACCGGCGTCGCCGGCTCCGGCAAGAGCAGCCTCATCCACGGCTCCCTGGCCGGACGCGAGGACGTCGTCAGCGTCGACCAGACCGCCATCCGCGGCTCCCGCCGCAGCAACCCGGCCACCTACACCGGCCTGCTCGACCCCATCCGCAAGGCCTTCGCCAAGGCCAACGGCGTCAAACCCGCCCTGTTCAGCGCCAACTCCGAAGGCGCCTGCCCGACCTGCAACGGCGCCGGCGTCATCTACACCGACCTCGGCATGATGGCCGGCGTCGCCAGCACCTGCGAGGACTGCGAAGGCAAGCGGTTCCAGCCGGCCGTCCTCGACTACCACCTCGGCGGCCGCGACATCAGCGAGGTCCTCGCCATGTCCGTCGACGAGGCCGAGACGTTCTTCAGCGAAGGCGAGGCCCGCACCCCGGCCGCCCACACCATCCTCGACCGGCTCGCCGACGTCGGCCTCGGCTACCTCACGCTCGGTCAGCCCCTCACCACTTTGTCCGGAGGGGAGCGGCAGCGGCTCAAGCTCGCCACCCGGATGGGGGACAAGGGCGGCGTGTACGTCCTGGACGAACCGACCACCGGCCTGCACCTGGCCGACGTCGCCCAGCTGCTCGGACTGCTCGACCGGCTCGTCGACGCCGGGAAGTCCGTCATCGTGATCGAGCACCACCAGGCCGTCATGGCGCACGCCGACTGGATCATCGACCTCGGCCCGGGCGCCGGTCACGACGGCGGCCGGATCGTCTACGAGGGCACCCCGGCCGATCTCGTGGCCGCCCGGTCCACACTCACCGGCGAACACCTCGCCGACTACGTCGGCGCCTGACCGCCGTACCCCGCTGAGGCCCCCGGCCGCGTCACGGGCCTCAGCGGGACAGGCCGGCCATCCGGGCCGGCGGCGCCGTGCCGGGTTCCACCAGGCCGCACTGGTACGCGGCCACCACCGCATGCGTCCGGTCACGCATCCCCAGCTTCGTCAGGACCCGGCTGACGTGGGTCTTGACCGTCGCGTCGCCGAGCACGAGGTGCTCGGCGATCTCCCGGTTCGACATCCCGTACGCCATGAGCACCAGGACCTCGCGTTCCCTCGGGGTGAGCCCGCGCATCTGGACCGGTGTGGGCAGCCCCGGGTCGGGCCGGGAGGCGAGGTCGTCGAGCAGCCGCCGGGCGACGGCGGGATCCAGCCACGCCTCCCCGGCGGCCACCGCGCGGATGGCCGACACCAGTTCCTCGGGCGCGGCGTCCTTGAGCACGAAACCGGAGGCGCCCGCCCGCAGCGCGGCGTGCACCGCCTCGTCCACGTGGTAGGTGGTCAGCATGATGATCCGCACCGGCCGGTCGGCGTCGTCGATGAGCTTCTCCTCGGCCATCGACCTGGTGGCGGCCAGACCGTCGGTGCCGGGCATCCGCACGTCCATGAGCACCACGTCCGGGCGCAGGTGGCGACCGAGTTCCACGGCCTGCGCCCCGTCGTCGGCCTCGCCGACGACCTCGATGTCCGGCTCGTTCGTCAGGAGCATCGCGAGTCCCGCCCGTACGAGCGGCTGGTCGTCGGCGAGCAGCACCCGGATCATGAAGGCTCCCGTCGTCGGCGGCCGTGACCGCGGCCCCACCACATGATCATCGGTGCCGGCGTCGGCGGCTAGCCGGATGTCGCACAGCGGACACGCGTTCACCCGACAGCGGGCACCCCGCCGTCACCCGGCGCCGCCACGAGATCGCCGCGCTGCGCGACCGGCAGCGTCGCGCTCACCCGGAACCCGCCCTCGGGACGCGGCCCGGCGACCAGGCGACCACCGACGCGTTCCAGCCGCTCGGCCAGGCTGGCCAGCCCGTTGCCGGTCGACAGTCCCGCCGCCGTACCGCCCGGGTCGCGGCCCGTGCCGTCGTCGTCGACGCGCAGCAACACCACCCGCTCCTGCCACCCGAAATGCACAGTCGCACAGGCACGCCGCCCGACGTGCTTCAGCGTGTTCGTCAGGCTCTCCTGCACCGTCCGGTACGCCGCCAACTCGATACTCGGATCCAGCGGCCGGGGGCTGCCGGACACGGACATCGTCACCGTCAGCCCCGCGCACCGCATCGACGTCAGGAGCACCTCGATGTCGTCCAGCCGCGGCTGCGGGCCCGGCTCACCGCCGGCCGCCGGACCCGACTCGGCCCGCATCACCGCCAGCAGCCGGCGCAGCTCCGCCATCGCCTGCTGCCCGGCCTGCTGGATGTGCAGCAGCGCCTCCCGGGTCCGCTCCGGGTCGGAGGCGCTGATCCGGGCGGCACCGGCGGCCTGCAGGACCATCACGGTCACCGAGTGGGACACCACGTCGTGCAGCTCGGCGGCGATCCGGCGACGCTCCAACGCCACCGCCTCGGCCCGGGCCAGCCGCCGCTCCCGTTCCAGCTGGGCCACCCGCCGCCGGTGCCGCCGCACCACCGAACCAGCCGCCCACGCGGCGGCGTAGATGAGCGCGAACATCAACGCGGTGACCACGAACTCCCCGCCCCGCGCGCCCGGGTTCGGTTCCACCCGGAACGAATCGAGCGCGCTGAGCAGGCTACGCGCGCACGCCGCCGCGTACGCCACCGCCGACACCACGAACGGCCGCAACGCCGCCACCGTGTACAGAGCGACGATCAGGCCCACCCACGGCCGGTAGTCGTGCACCAGGAACCACATCGCCACGCCGTGGGCGCACTCGAACACGAACACGGCGACCGGCGCGCGGGCCCGCCACCACAGGGCGCCGATCGACAGCACCGCGGCGAGCACCTGCAGCCACTGCCGGGCCGGGCCGACCGGCTCGCTCTGGATCACCACCGACGAGGCCGTGAACAGGTCGAGCAGGCACAGCACCGGCAGCAGCAGAAGATCGTGACGCCACCATCTCGCAGCCCGCGCCGGGCCGGACGGCGCCACCGCACCGGTCACCGTGGTCATCGGCGGCTAGGAGTCTTCGGCCGGGCAGCCGATCCCGAACAACCGGCAGGTCCAGGACAGCGGGGAGCCGTCGTCGTCACCGCCGCCGTCACCATCCGGCGGCGTCGCCGCGCTCACCCGGTGCGTCGTCACCGGCGCCGCCGGACGGCCCGGCACACCCGGCCGACCCGCCCCCACCAGCACCACCGACGGTACGACGTCACCGGCGGCGTCCGCGGCCACCCGCCACCGCCGGTCCGTGTCGTCGGCGAGCAGCGCCAGCACCCGGCGCACCGCCGACGCGTCGGTGCCGTACCCACCGGGAACCGCCTCGCCGGCGATCGACACCATCAGCAGGTCCGCCGGGTCACGGTGCAGCACCGACACCTCGGCGACAGTGAGCGGTCGCACCTCCGCGCCGCTGACCCCGACCAGACGCACTGCGTCACCGGACCGCGGCCGGCCGGCACCCACCGTCCTCAGCAGACAACGCCGGCCGTCCAACGCGACCCCACGCGCGACAGTCACCCACCCGGCCGGCCGCTGCGCCTGCAGGAGCACAACCGTCGGCGGCGACTGGACCTCGGTCTTCATCACGGACCTCCAGAGAACAGGAAAGGGCGGGCGCACAGCCCGCGTACGCGACGAATTCTGGCCGACACCGGACCCGGCGGACGTCCCCGTACCGGGTGACATCCGGTGTCACCTTCCAGACGGACCCCCGGCGCCCGGCACCGGGCCGGGGAGGACCCCGAACCTCGCCCCACGGCCGGACGCCAGGACCGGCCGGCTACGACCACGATGGAACCAGTCCGGACGACGGCAGCGACACACCGAACGCCCCGGACACCCATCTCATCCGTCACGGCCGCGAGGTTTGCCATGCCCACGCCCGGTGCGTTCCTGATCGCCGACCCGGTCCACGTCGACTCACCGGCGTACGTCGCCGACACGGCGAGCCGGTTCCCGCTGGCCGACCAGACCCCGCCCGCCGGCTGGCGCGTCGCCGAGCACGGCGGCTGGGTCATGTGGCACCCCACCCAGGCGCAGCTGCCGCAACAGGGCTGGAAGGTGCACGTGTCAGTGGGCCTCGACGACGCCGCCGACGTGCTCGACCTGGTACGCGAGCACTGCGTACGCCACCGCGTCGCCTTCAAGTTCCAGCGCAGCCGCCGGCTCGCCCTGGTCAACAACGAGAAGTACGCCCACCGGGCCGGCAGCGGCAAACTCGCCGCCCTGTACCCGGCCGACGACACCGCCCTGCGCCGCATCCTCGACGACCTCGGCGCCCGGCTCGCCGGCTACCGCGGCCCGTACGTCCTCAGCGACCTGCGCTGGCACGACGGCCCGCTCTACCTGCGCTACGGCGGATTCGCCGAACTCTGGTGCGTCGACGGCGACGAACCCGTCCCCGCCGTCGTACGCCCCGACGGAGCCCTCGTCCCCGACCGGCGCGAACCCGTCTTCACCGTGCCCGACTGGGCCCCCGTACCCGACTTCGTCGCCGAACGCATCGCGGCGGTAGCCGCCGAAACCCACGACGACCCGCCCTACCGCATCGACGAGGCCCTGCACCACTCCAACGCCGGCGGCGTCTACCGCGCCACCGACCTGCGCGACGGCCGCACCGTCGTCCTCCGCGAAGCCCGGCCACTGGCCGGGCTCGACGGAGCCGGCACAGACGCGCTCACCCGCCTGCGCCGCGAGGAGGACATGCTGCGGCGCCTCGCCGGCCTCGACTGCGTACCACGACTGCTCGACCGCCTCACCTGGTGGGAACACGAATTCCTGGTCGAGGAGTTCGTCGAGGGGGACACCCTGCAACACCACCTCGCCATGCGGCACCCCCTGATCCACCCCGACCCCACCGACCAGGACCTCGCCGACTACACCACCTGGGCGCTCGACGTCATCGACCGGGTCGAGACCGCACTGTCCCAGGTACACGCCAGGGGAGTGGTCTTCGGCGACCTGCACACCGCCAACGTCATGATCCGACCCGACGGCCGGATCGTGCTCGTCGACTTCGAACAGGCGTACCTGGTCGACGAGGACTTCACCCCGTCACTGGGCGACCCCGGCTTCGCCACCCCGCGGATACGCCGCGGCCCGGCCGTCGACAGGTACGCGCTGGCCTGCCTCCGGCTCGCCGTCTTCCTACCGATTACCCAGCTCACCGCCCTGACCGACGAGAAGTTCCACGACCTGACGACCGCGGCCCGACGGTTCCCCCTGCCGGCCGGCTACCTCCAGCGCATCCGGGACGACCTGCACACCGCACGCACCGCGCCCACCACCGACGGCACCACCACGGCACCCGACCGCAGCCGCGTCACCCGCTTCCCCTGGCCCACCGCCCAGACCGCCGACCACACCCCGCTGCTCGAATCACTCGCCGCCGGAATCCGCGCCACCGCCACACCGCACCGCACCGACCGGCTCTTCCCCGGCGACCCCGGACAGTTCCCGCACGGCGGCGCCACCCTCGCGCACGGCGCCGCCGGCGTCATCTGGGCCCTCGTCACCACCGGCGCCGACTACCCCGAACGCGACGAACACCTCGACTGGCTCGTCCGCGCCGCACGGCGCCTACCCACCACGCACCTCGGCCTCTACGACGGCCTCGCCGGCATCGCCGCGCTGCTGGACCGCACCGGACGCCACGACGACGCCGCGGAACTGCTCGACCGATGTCGCACCGGCCTCCACGACCGGTACGGCCCCGGCCTGCACAGCGGCCTCGCCGGCATCGGACTCGCCCTGCTCCGCACCGGCCGGCCCGTCCCCGACGACGCCCTGCGCATCGGCGACCGGCTCGCCCGCACCCTCACCGGCGACACGAAACAGCCCGTACCCGAACCCGCCCGCCCCGGACTGCTGCGCGG
>NZ_RCVK01000362.1:0-12370 GCF_003667485.1 Micromonospora sp. BL1 | reverse complement strand
GGCGGGGCCGGATGGGGAATGCGGGCCGGGTTTCCGGCCGGGCATGTCGGCCAGGGGCCGACCGGTGGGAGCGTGATGGCGGACGAGCGGCGGGCCGACGCCGGCGGCACGGCCGGGGCCGGCCGCGCGGGCGGCCCCCGCGACGTTGCGCGCTCCGGGCGTACCCGGTGGTGGGCGCGCGGGGCCCAGGTCGTCCGCCGGGTGCCCGAACCCTGGGGATTCGTGTTCGCCGTCTTCGTCGGCTCGAAGCTCGTGCTCACCCTGGTCGGCGTGCTGGTGCTCACCGCCTGGGACGGGGTGCCGGGCGCACCGCCGGCCGACGAGACCGGCATGCGGGAGCAGCAGGACGCGATCTCGTCGCACCGCTGGATCTCGCTCTGGTTCGCCTGGGACTCGTTCCTCTACGACCACCTGGCCCGGCTGCCGCTGGACCGGCCCTGGACCGACTTCGGCTTCCCGCTGCTCTACCCGTTCCTGGCCCGGCCGATCGCGCCGCTGCTCGGCGGGCACACCGCCTGGGCGCTGCTGCTGATCAGCAACGTGGCGCTGGTGTTCCAGCTCTACTTCGCGTACCGGCTGGGGGGCCGGCTGCTCGGCGGCGCCGGACCGGACGACGGCCGGCGAGCGGTCCGGTACCTGATGCTCCTGCCGACGGCGTTCCTGTTCCAGGCGGCGCTCACCGAGTCGCTGTTCGTCTGCCTCGCGCTGGCCGCCTTCTGGTACGCCGAGCGGAACCGCTGGCTGCTCGTCGGCGTGATCGGCTACTTCCTGGCGATGAGCCGCTCGGTCGGCTTCCTCGTGGTGGTGCCGCTGGCGCTGGTGCTGCTGCGCGAGCACGGCTGGCGGGCCGGACCCCGGGTGTGGCCGCGCCTGCTGCGCCAGGGCTGGCCGCTGCTGCTTGTCCCGGCGGGCTGGCTCACGTTCATGGCGTTCTGCCGCTGGCAGAGCGGCGACTGGTTCGCCTACCAGCACGCCCAGGAGACCGGCTGGGGGATCCGGCTGCAGAACCCCCTGGGAGTGGCCGGTTCCGCGCTGTTCGGCGGCAACTCCGCCGACGCGCTGCGGGTCTGGATCGCCGTGGCGATGGTGGCGGTCGCGGCCGTCGGGCTGCGCCGCCGGGCCGACTGGCCGTACCTGGTCTACACGCTGGTCGTGGTGCTGGTGCCGCTGTCGATGGGGACGCCGGTGTACAAGAGCCTGCTGCGCTACCTGCTGGCCGCCTTCCCGGTCGCGTTCGTGCTGGCCCGCTGGGCGCGGCGGCCCGGCCTCGACGGCTGGCTCACCGCCGCGCTGGCGCTGCTCCAGGGCGCGTTGTTCGCGGTGTGGCTCACCTACTGGACCCACCTGATCATCTGACCGCCGCCGCGGTTGCTGTCGCCGCCGCAGTTGCCGTCGCGGTTGCTGTCGCCGTCGCCGTGGGCGCCGTCCGGCGGGACGGCCGGACGGGCCGCAGAATGGGCTGATGACCGACCGGCGGGTGAACCTGGACGACCTCGGCGCCTGGTTGATCAAGGGCAACGCGGACGCGGTGGACCTGACGGCCCGCTTCGCCGCCGACCCGCGCGTGACCGGCTGGTGCGTCCGCCCCGGCTACCGGGTACGCCTGATGCGCCCCGGCCAGCCGGTGGTGTTCTGGGCCAGCGGCAGCCGCGGCCGGGCGCCGTACGGCGTCTGGGGTGTGGGCCGGATCGCCGCCGCTCCCGAGCCGGGCCCGCCGGGCCGGCCGTGGACCGCGCCGCTGGACCTGACGATCCTGGACGAGCCGCTGCGGGTACGCCGCGACCTGCTGCGCGCCGACCCGCGGCTGGCCGGCGCGGAGGTGTTCCGGCAGCCGCAGGCGGCGAACCCGTCCTACCTGACCGTGGCCCAGTTCGAGGCGCTGCGCGGCCACCTGCCCGTCCGGCCGAGTTGCTGATCTCGATCCGGGGATCCGGACGGTTTCGGCTTCCCGGCCGCCGTGGGCGCGCAAGACTTCGCCAACGGAGGTGTCACTCATGGCCGGTTCTTCCCGCGTCGCCCGCAACGCGCCCGCGTCCCCGGTACGCCGGGCCGCCCAGGTGGTCGGCATCGTCTTCCTGGTGGTGGGCGTGCTGGGGTTCATCCCCGGCATCACCACGAACTACGACACGATGATGTTCGCCGGGCACGAGTCCCGGGCGAAGCTGCTGGGCCTGTTCCAGGTGTCGGTCCTGCACAACATCGTGCACCTGCTCTTCGGCGTCGCCGGGCTGGCGCTGTCCCGGACGGTCTCCGGCGCCCGCGCGTACCTGATCGGCGGCGGCGCCATCTACCTGGTGCTCTGGCTCTACGGCCTGGTGATCGACCACGACAGCGGCGCCAACTTCGTGCCGCTCAACGGCGCCGACAACTGGCTGCACCTGTTCCTCGGCGTCGGCATGATCGCCCTCGGGGTGGCGCTCACCCGCCGCCCGGGGCGGCGCGCCTGACAACCGGGCCGCGTCCGCGTACCGGTCCGCCGCCCGCTCGGGTGACGAGGCGCACGTTCAGGCGGTCAGGGCGACGGAGAGTCGCCGGGCCTCGGCGACCAGCCGGCTGCCGCCGCCCCGGGCCACCACGTCGGCCAGGCCGGGCACCTCGATCCGGACGCCCGTCGCGGTCGCCGTCTCCGCCGCCAGCGCGAGCAGGTCCGGCGTGCCCCGGGGTGGCGTCGGGGCGGCCAGCAGCGGCGGCAACGCCGCGGCGAGCAGCCGCCACACGCTCAGCCGGGCACCGGCCGCGACCGCGTCGCGCAGCGGGGTGACCGCCCGGGTCAGCGTCACCTGCCCGCCGGCCGCCAGCGCGCCGAGATGCCCGCCGGTCGCGGGCGCGTCCAGGTCACCGGCGGCGGCGAGGATCAGCACCGCGTCGAGCGCGGCCACCCGGTCCGCCTCGTGGCGGGCGCACAGCCCGTAGGCCAGCGCCAGATCGAGGGCCGGGCCGCCCGCGCCCGTGCACTCGGCCAGCACCGGCAGGACCGCGCCGTGCCCGAGGGTGTCCTCCTGCGCCGCGCCGGCCACCTCGGGCAGCACGTGAGCGGCGACCACGCCCCGGTGCCCGGGCAGGACGGCCGGCCAGACGTCGCCCCAGCCGTCGGTCCACCGGCCGATCGGCGTGGGCTTCAGGGTGAGCAGGCCGAGCCGGTCCTCGACGCCGTCCGGCGGGGTGAGCGCGACCAGCGTCCGCCCCTCGGGCAGTTGGTCGTAGCCCCAGTCGTACCCGGCCGACCGCGTCCGCCGGCCCACCGTCACCATTTGCTGGGCCGGGGCCGGCACGGCGTCGCCGCGCAGCCAGCGGGCCAGTTCGTCACCGGCCGGCGTGCGCAGCGCCGCGGCGCGTTCGGCCAGCGGTTCGTCCACGCCGGCCGGCAGGCGCAGCAGGGCCTGTGCGAGATCCCAGCGCCACGCCGGACGGTCACCCAGCGCGGCCAGCCGTTCGTAGAGCACCACCGGCTCGATCGCCCCGGTGACCGAGGTCGGCGCGGACAGCAGGCCCGGGTCGTCGCGTCCGTCCAGCCGCTGCCCGATCTCGGCCAGCCGGGCGCAGGCGAGCTGGACGGGCGCGGGTCGGCGTGTGGCCGGAACCGGTGGGCCACCCCGCAACGGCAGCGGCGCGCGTGGGCGGGAATCGGCCAGCAGGGTGCTCCACTGGTCGCGGCGGGTCGCCGCCTCGGGCGCACCGCAGACGGCCAGCAGGAGCCCGTGCATCTGCACCGACTGGTTGAACACCGCCCAGGGATGGTCGTACGCGCCGACCTGCTCGCGGCGTACCACCGGCAGCAGCGCCGCCGCGAGCCGCTCGCGGTCGGCGGTGCCGAGCCGGACCAGGCCGTCCATGACGCGTTCCGTCGTCAGCGCGGGCCAGCGCCGGCCGAGCGACGCCGCGATCTCCTCCACCAGTTCGTCCACCCCGGCGATCGGCGGCGGGGCGGCCGCTGCCGGCAGCGGCGGCGGCAGGTCGTCGCGAGCCTCGACCACCGTGGCTACGGCAACCGGCCGGTGGCCGTGCCGCCGCGCCAGCGTCAGCGCGCGTTCGCGCAGGCCGGCGTCCGGGTGGTCGGCCGCCACGGCGAGCACCGCGCCGATCTCCGGGGCCTGGTCGGGGTGCTGCCGGGCCAGCCGGTCGAGCCACGACACCTGCGCCCGGACCAGCGCCTTCTCCGGCCGGGCCAGCACCGTCCGGGCGGCCTCCCACAGCGCCTCCGGCTCGGCGGCGTCACCGGCGTCCCGCAGCGTCCGCTGGGCGGTGCGGGCCACCGGCCCCGGGCCGTCGGCGAGCAGCCGCAGATAGGCGCTCGACCGGACCGCCACCTCGTCCGGGGTCGGTGCCAGCAGGTCGTGCAGGATCAGGAACGGGCGCAGCGCGCCCGGCCGGTCGCCCCGCAGCAGCCGGCCGAGGACGCCGTTGAGCAGCACCGCCCGGTCGAGCCGGCCCTCCGCGGCCAGCGCCGCCAGTGCCCGTGGCAGCGCCTCCGTGCCGGTGCCGTCGCCGCGGGCCAGCTCGGCGCCCACGCCGTCCACCTCGAACAGGCGCGGCAGCAGCGGGTCCAGGAACGGGTCCGCGCGCAGCCGGTCCACTGTCGGCGGACGGTTTCCGCGCGGGCCGGGCGAACCCTGCGCGGTGGCCCAGCCACGCACGAAGTCGTCCCCGGTCGGCGGCGGCGCCTTCTCCGCCAGCAGGAGACCGGCGACGAACGGCCAGCCCGCGACCATCCGGTCCCGGGGCAGCCGGTCGGCCAGCTTGTGCGCCACGTCGGCCAGCCAGGTCACCCCGCGTTCCCGGGCGGTGTCGACCACCGGCGCCGCGTCGACGCCCGCCAGCCAGACCGAGCGGCGGCCGAGCAGCGCGGCCACCTTGGTCGGGGTGCTCAGCGTGCCCACCGCGGCCACCGCCAGCGTCGCCGCCTCGCCCCGCCACCACCAGTCGTCCCGCCTGCGACGGACGACGGCGACCAGTTCGTCGCCCAGCGCCCGCCGGGCCGGCTCGTCCAACCCGGCCAGCGCCGACCGGACCTCGGACATCCGGCCGCGCACCGCCGCCTCGGCGAAGCCGGTCACGACAGTGCCCCCACCGGCGCCGCGACCATCGACACGGCCAGCGCGTGCCGGCACGGCCCCCGCTGCCCGCGGTGCCGCGCCCACCAGCGGCAGGAACAGGAGTACGCGCCGTCCGGGTGCCGTCGTACCCGGTAGGTCTCGGCGTCGGTGCGTACCGTCGCGTTCTCGCCGTCGCGCTCGACCGCGCCGCGCTCGACGAGCGCACGCGCGCCGACCAGCCGGGGGTTGTCCCGCTCCGCGCGGCCCGCGTCGTAGGGCATCACCCGGTGGAAGTACGCCCCGTCCGCCACGTCGTACCCGACCCGGCCGGCGGTGCCCAGCTGGGCGAGCGCGGCACGCACCCGCTCGTCGGGCAGCGCGGCGGCGTCGGCCAGCGCGTCCACGTCGATCGTCGGATCCCAGCTGAGCAGCGCGCCGACCAGCTCCGCGTCGTCGACCACGTCGTCGCCCGCCAGCGCCGCCAGGGCCGCGCCCTCACCGGAGAAGCCGCGGTACGGCTCGGGGGACAGCGTCAGCGACAGCCGCAACGCCCCGGTGTCCAGCTCCCACGTGCTCGGCACGGCGGGGGAGCCGGCCCGCACCGCCGGACCGTACGCCCGCAGGGTGCGCGCGTGCCGCAGCACGCCGCGCAGCGCCGCGAGCCGGCCGGCGCCGGCCAGGCAGACCGCGCCCGGCGCCGGCCGGGAGGTCAGCCGCAGCGTCCGCCCGGCGGGCACCGCCCACAGCACGCTCCGGTCGCCGGCGGCCGGCAGCCTCCGCAGGAACGCCGCCGCCTCCGCCGCCGCGATCTCGGCGCGTGGCTCGAAGCCGGCGGTGAGCACGTGCACCTCGGCGAAGCCTCGCAGCCAGCGGCCGGGCAGCGGCACCTTCCGCTCGACCACCGCGCCGTCCATGGTGGAGACGGTCAGATCGTCCGGGCCGACCGCCACGTGCAGCGGCTCGATGCCGCCCACCCGGGCCAGCGCCTCGCGCAGCGGCGGGTTCACGTCCACGTTCGTGGTGCCGTGGCCGCTGATCTCGCCGTCGAGCCCGGCCGGCAGGACGTCCATCCGCGCGTACACCCCGCAGCAGCCGGAGAACGACTCGAACCGCAGGCGACCGCAGCTGCCGGTGACCACCGGGTCCAGGCTGGCCGGGCTGACCGGCTGGTGGTAGCGGGTGCGGGCCACCTCGGCGACGGCGAGCAGGCCGGCCGCCGCCGCGGCCGGGGCGGTGAGGAACCCGGCGAAGAAGCGCGGGTTGGCCGCCGGGCCGCCGCAGGTCTGCAGGTCGAGACCGGCGGCGCGCAGCGTGGACGGCTGAAGATATCGGTACGTCTGGACGGCGTTCACGGCGCAGACCGTAGAGGGACCGACCGACAAAACCGCGACGGTCCTGCTAGCTTCCTCGGATGTTCGCCCACGCCCTCACCGACGACGCCGAGCTGCGTCCACTGTCGCCCTGGCACGCCGACGAGTTCCTGGCCAACCTCGACCGCTGCCGCGACCACATCGCACCCTGGGTCGGCGCGTCCTTCGTCGCCACCGACGCCGAGTCGGCCCGCAAGGTCCTCCAGGCGTACGCCGACCGGTGGGCCCGCGACGACGGCGGCATCTGGGGCATCTGGCAGCGCGGCACGCTCGTCGGCGGCGTGCTGTTCGTGTCGCTGAGCACCGACCGCGGGGTGTGCGAGGCCGGCTGCTGGCTGGAACCCGGCGCCGAGGGGCAGGGCCTGGTCACCCGCGCCGCCCGCTTCGTCATCGACTGGGCGGTGCGGGAGCGCGGAATCCACCGCGTCGAGTGGGTCACGAAGGCCGGCAACGAGCGCAGCGTCGCGGTCGCGCGGCGGCTCGGCATGAGCCGCGACGGCGTCATGCGCGGAGCCGCACCGACGCCCGACGGCCGCGCCGACCTGGAGGTCTGGTCCGTGCTGGCACCCGAGTGGACCGCCTGACCGCTGAATTTGTCGTACCCGGACGTGAACATGTGTCCATGGCTGTCCCCGCACTGGCCGACCGGTCCCCCCAGCCGCGCGCCCTGCCGCTGCGCGAGGTCCGCACCCGGCTCACCCAGCTCGTCTCCCTGGCCGAGCTGACCGACACCGTCACGCTCGTCACCCGCGACGGCGATCCCCGGCCGGTGGCCGCGATCGTGCCCGCGTCCGCCGCCCGCACCGGCGCCCAGGCGCGCGCCGACGCCGAACGCGTCGCCGCGATCAGCGCCGGCTGGGCCCGCCGCCTGGAGGAGCTGCACCGGCAGTCCAGCCGGCGGCACGCCGCCGAGCTGCGGGCGCTGGCCGACGCGCTCGCCGAGGCGTGGGCCGAACTCGACCGCCGCGCCCCGGCCGGCGACGCGGCGCTGACCCGGCTGCGCGCCGCGCACGCCGATCTGCTGCGCCGCTGACCCGTGGCGTCCCGGCGGGTGTACGCGGGACGCCACGGGCGTGCGGTCAGCTCCGGCCGCGCTCGGCCCGGTAGCGGCGGATCAGCTCGGCGGTCGAGGTGTCCACGTCGGCCAGGTCCGGGTCCGGCCCGGTGAGCTTCGGCGCGAGCTGGTTGGCCATCACCTTGCCCAGCTCCACGCCCCACTGGTCGAAGGCGTTGATGTCCCAGATCGCGGCCTCGGTGAACACGATGTGCTCGTAGAGCGCGATCAGCTGGCCCAGCGTCGCCGGGGTGAGCTTCGGCGCCAGGATCGACGTGGTCGGGTGGTTGCCCGCCATCACCCGGTGCGGCACCACCTCGGGCGCGGTGCCCTCGGCCTCCACCTGCTCCCGGGTCCGCCCGAACGCCAGCGCGGCGGTCTGGGCGAAGAAGTTCGACATGAACAGGTCGTGCATGTCGCCCAGGTCGTGGTTGGGCCGGCTGAACGCGATGAAGTCCGCCGGGACCAGCCGGGTGCCCTGGTGGATGAGCTGGTAGAACGCGTGCTGACCGTTGGTGCCCGGCTCGCCCCAGAAGATCTCCCCGGTCGGGTACGTCACGGGCGAGCCGTCGAGGCGTACCGACTTGCCGTTGCTCTCCATGGTGAGCTGCTGGAGGTAGGCGGGGAACCGGTGCAGGTACTGCGAGTAGGGCAGCACCGCGTGGGTCTCCGCGCCGAGGAAGTCGGTGTACCAGACGTTGAGCAGGCCGAGCAGCGCCGGCACGTTGCGCTCCACCGGCGCGGACCGGAAGTGCTCGTCGACAGCGTGGTAGCCGGCCAGCATCTCGCGGAAGCGGTCCGGCCCGATCGCCAGCATGACCGACAGGCCGACCGCGGACGGCAGCGAGTAGCGTCCGCCCACCCAGTCCCAGAAGCCGAACATGTTCTCCGGGTCGATGCCGAAGTCCCGGACCCGCTGCTCGTTGGTGCTGACCGCGACGAAGTGCCGGGCGACCGCGTCGTCGTCCGCGTCCAGCCCGGCGAGCAGCCAGCGGCGCGCCTGGTCGGCGTTGGCGAGCGTCTCCTGGGTGGAGAACGTCTTGGACACCACCACGAACAGCGTGCTCGCCGGGTCCAGGTCGGCGGTCTTGTCGTGGATGTCGGTCGGGTCGATGTTCGACACGAACCGGCAGCTGATGCCCGCGTCCCGGTACGCCTTCAGCGCCTCGTACGCCATCACCGGCCCGAGGTCGGAGCCGCCGATGCCGATGTTGACCACTGTGGTGATCCGCTCGCCGGTGTGGCCCCGCCACGAGCCGGAACGCACCCGCTGCGCGAACGCCGTCATGCGGTCCAGCACGGCGTGCACGTCGGCGACCACGTCCTGGCCGTCCACGGTGAGCGACGCGTCCGGGGGCAGGCGCAGCGCGGTGTGCAGCACCGCCCGGTCCTCGGTGGTGTTGATGTGCCGTCCGGCGAACATGGCCGCGATCCGGTCGGCCAGCCCGACCCGCTCGGCGAGCGCGCCGAGCAGCGCGATCGTCTCGTCGGTGACCAGGTTCTTGCTGTAGTCCACGTGCAGGTCGGCGACCTCACCGGTGAGCCGCTCACCCCGCTGCCCGTCGGCGGCGAACAGGTCGCGCAGGTGCGTGCCGCGCATCGCCTCGGCGTGCTTGCGCAGCGCCTGCCATTCGTCGGTGGTGGTGACGTCCACAGCCATCGGGTCGATCTTCTCCTTCACGACGGGCGGTCGGCCGGCCTGCGCCGGCGAACCCCACAAGCCTGCCACCCGGACCGGTCGCGCGCGACGCGACCCGGCGGCGATCACCGTGCGGGCGGGTGTTTCCGGCCACCGCTGCGGGACACGCCGTTGGGACAGCTGTACGACACGCCGGTTACGGACTGACATCCTTCGATAGCGGACCGTAGTATCCAGCGTTGCTGTCCGAACGCGTCGAGGAGGTGCCATGGCCGGGGTGATCCGTCCTCGTCGGGCGTCCGAACCGGAGGAGCCGGCCGGGGAGACGACCCTGCCCGAGCTCGTCGATCCGCACTGGATGCACCGGGCCACCGAACTGGCCCACACCGGCTTCTGGTCGGTGGCGCGCCGGTTGCCCGCGCTGATCCGCGAGGCGATCAGCCTCGCCTGGGCGACCAGCCGCCGGGACACCGCCGCCTCGCTGGGCCTCAACGTCGCCGCCGGTGTCCTCACCACGCTGGGCCTGCTCGCCACCACCGGAGTGCTCCACCAGCTGTTCGCGGCAGGTCCGACACCGGACCGGATCCGGGCGGCGCTGCCCGCCCTGGCGCTGGCGGCTGCCGCCGTCGCCGGGCGCGGCGCGCTGACCATCGCCGCCGGATGGGCGCAGGCCCGGCTCGTCCCGCAGATCAACTTCACGGTGGAGCGGCGGCTGTTCGAGACGACGTCCGCTGTGGAACTGGCGGCCTTCGACGACGCCGGCTTCGCCGAGGAGATGGACCGCGCCCGCGACCGTGGACTGGCCGAGGCGGGCTCCCTGGTCAACGACACGGTCAACCTCGTCACCGGCGTGGTCGGCGTGATCGCCACGGCTACCGCCGTGACGATCATCCACCCGCTGCTGCTGCCCTGCCTGGTCGTCGCCGCCGCGCCGGAGGCGGTGACGGCGGTGCGGATGGCCCGCCGCCAGCACGTCGACTGGCTCGCCCGCATCACCCGGCGGCGACGCAAGTGGATGCTGGGCGACCTGATGGCCAACCGGCACACCGCGGCCGAGATCCGCGCCTACCAGATGCGCGACTTCCTGCTCTCGGAATACCACCTCATGACGCGCCTGGAGACCCGCGCCGAGCTGCGCCTCGCCCGGGCGCAGACGGTCACCCGGGCGATCGGCCTGTCCATCACGGGCATCGCCACGTTCGGGCTCTACGTGGTGCTGGGTGCGTTGCTCGTCGGGGGCGTGGTGGCGCTCGCGGCGGCGGCCACCGCGCTGCTCGCGCTCCAGTCCGCGCGTACGAGCCTGCGCACCGCGATCTTCGCCACCAACTCGCTCTACGAGGACGCCCTCTACTACCAGGACTACCGCGACTTCCTCGACCGGGCGACCCGGCGGATCCCGGCCGGCGGGCACCTGCCGGTCGACGGGTTCACGCGCATCGACGTCGACCGGGTCAGCCTGCGCTACCCGGACACCGACAGCGCGGCTGTCGACGAGGTCAGCCTCACGTTCCGGCGCGGTGAGGTGATCGCGCTGGTGGGCGAGAACGGCTCCGGCAAGACCACGCTCGCCAAGCTGATCGCGGGCCTCTACCGGCCCACCGGCGGCACGATCCGGTGGGACGGCGTGGACGCCGCCGAACTGGACCCACGCCAGACCGCCGCCCAGGTGGCGGTGATGAGCCAGGACTGGTGGAGGTTCCCGTTCACCGCCCGGCAGAACATCCGCGTCGGCCGCCACGACCGCGCCGGCGCGCAGGGCCCCAGCGTGGAGACCGCCGCCCGCGACGCCGCCGCCCACGACATGATCAGCGAGCTGCCGTTCGGGTACGACACGCTGCTGGACCGGCAGTTCAAGGACGGGCAGGACCTGTCCGGCGGGCAGTGGCAGCGGCTGGTGGCCGCACGCGGCCTCTACCGCGACGCCCGGCTGCTGATCTGCGACGAGCCGTCCGCCGCGCTGGACGCCCGTGCCGAGCACGCCCTCTTCCAGCACCTGCGGCGGCACCCGGACCGGGCCGTCGTCCTGATCACCCACCGGCTCGCGAACGTCCGGCACGCCGACCGGATCTTCGTGATGGACCACGGCCGGCTCGTGCAGTCCGGCGACCACGACACGCTGATGGCGCAGGGCGGGCTCTACCGCGAGCTGTTCGAGCTGCAGGCGGCCGGCTACCTCGCCGGCAGCGCGGAGCCCGCCGACGGTTGACCTCCAGCGCACTCGAACTCCTACCGTGACCGGACCGCGCGCCAACCGGCCGGCGCGGTGCAACCCAGGGAGTTCACATGCGCTATCGCGTCCTCGGCGGCACCGGCATCGAGGTCAGCGTCCACTGCCTCGGCACCATGATGTTCGGCGCGGTCGGCAACCCCGACCACGACGACTGCGCCCGGATCGTCCACGCGGCACTCGACCGCGGAATCAATTTCGTGGACACCGCCGACATGTACTCGGCCGGCGAGTCGGAGGAGATCGTCGGCAAGGCCCTGCGCGGCCGGCGCGACGACGTGGTGCTCGCCACGAAGGTCCACTTCCCGATGGGGGAGGGGCCCAACCGGGGCGGCAACTCGCGGCGCTGGATCGTCCGGGAGGTCGAGGACAGCCTGCGCCGGCTGGGCACCGACTGGATCGACCTCTACCAGGTGCACCGTCCGGACCACACCACCGACGTCGAGGAGACGCTCGGCGTGCTCACCGACCTGGTCCGGGCCGGGAAGATCCGCGCGTTCGGCTGCTCGACCTTCCCCGCCGAGGAGATCGTGGAGGCGCACCACGTCGCCGAACGGCGGGCGCTCGGCCGGTTCCGCACCGAGCAGCCGCCGTACTCGATCCTGGCCCGCGGCATCGAGACGTCGGTGCTGCCGGTGTGCCGCCGCTACCGGATGGGCGTGCTGGTGTGGAGCCCGCTGGCCTCCGGGTTCCTGTCCGGCCGCTACCGGCAGGGGAAGCCCGTCGACCTCGGCGCCGGCCGCCCGGCACTCACCCCGGGCCGGTTCGACCCGACGCTGCCGGGCAACACCGCCAAGTACACCGCCGTGGAGGAACTGGTCGCGCTCGCCGACGAGGTGGGCTGCACGCTGCCGCAGCTCGCCGTGGCGTTCACCGCCGCGCATCCGGCTGTCACCTCGACCATCATCGGACCGCGCACCATGGACCAGCTGGACGCGCTGCTGGCCGGCGCTGAGCTGACGCTCGACGACGCGGTGCTGGACCGCATCGACGAGATCGTCCCGCCCGGCACGAACCTCTACCAGCCCGACGGCGCCTGGTCCCCGC
>NZ_RCVK01000361.1:0-12381 GCF_003667485.1 Micromonospora sp. BL1 | reverse complement strand
GGGCGGCCGGTGCGGGCAGGGCGGGGGTGAGGCGAAGGGCGAGAGTGGATCGCCGGGCTGGAGCGAGGGCGGGGCGGCAGGGGAACCTGCCCGCCGACGGACGAGCGCGGCGACGGGCGCGAGACGACGCTACGGGCGCGAGGCTGGCGACAGATGCGAGACGGCGAGACGCGCCACGAGCCCACACCGCGCAACCGGACGCGGGACAGCGCCACGAGTCCACACCGCGCAACCGGACGCGGGACGCACCACGGGGCCATTACCGCGCCTCGGACGCGAGGTGAAGTCACGGCAACGCTGGTGTCAGTGCGGTTTGGTGGCCGCCAGGGCCAGGACGTCGGGGACGGGGCCGGAACCGGACTCCACCACCCGGGTCAGCCGCAGTCCGGCGGCCGCCACGGCGTCCAGCAGTCCGGCCAGGGGCAGGTGCCAGGCGCCGACCCGGGCCCGGACCCCGACCGAGTTCCACGAGCGGACCGTGTGCTCACGCGAGGCGTACCCGCCGTCGATCACGATCCGCTCCGGTTCGGACCGGTCGGCGAACGCGCCGACGAAACACGGGTGCACGCCGACGTGCACCAGCCGGCCGCCGGGCGCCAGCACCCGCGCCGCCTCGGCGACCGCCGCCGGGTAGTCCGGCATGTCGGTGTGCGAGAGCACGCAGACCACCGCCGGCACGGCGCCGCCGGCCAGCGGCAGCGCGGTCGCGTCGGCCCGGGCCACCGGCAGCCGGGCGCGGGCGTGGCGCAGCTGCCCGCCGGACAGGTCCACCCCCACCGGTGTCCACCCGAGACGGCGCACCTCGGCCGCGTGCGCCCCGGTGCCGCAGCACAGGTCCACGCACCGGCCCGGCCCGTCGCCCAGCAGGTCGGCCAGCACCGACCGGACCCGGTCCATGTAGACCGACGAGGTCTCGCTGGCGTACTCCTCGTACCAGTCGGCGATGTCGTCGTACAACGGGGTCGTCATCTCCGCACGCTAGCCCCGTACCCGGGTCCGCCGCTGCCCCGCGTACGCCGCGGCGATCGGCTACGGTGCGGTCATGATCTGGGAGGAGCTCGACGCGCACCTGGACAGGGTGCCCGGCATCGTCTCCGCGTACGTGGGCCGGCCCGGCGCGCGCCCCACGTGGACGCGGCGGGCCGACGCCACCCACTACGCGGCGAGCACCATGAAGCTCGCAGTGCTGGTGGCGCTGTTCCGCGCCGCCGAGGCCGGCCGGCTCGACCTGGACGCGCCGGTGCCGGTGCGCAACTCGTTCGACTCCGCGCTGTCCGGCGCGCCCCGGTTCGCCAACGACCGCGACTACGACAACGACGAGGCGGTCTGGGACCGCGTCGGCGGCGAGGCGTCGCTGCGCTGGCTCGCCGAGCGGATGATCGTCCGGTCCAGCAACCTGGCCACGAACATCTGCATCGGCCAGGTGGGGCTGCCCGCCGTGGCGCAGGCGTGGGCGCTCGCCGGGGCGCGGCACAGCGTCACCGGCCGCGGCATCGAGGACTTCGCCGCCCGCGACTCCGGCATCGACAACCTGGTCACCGCCGCCGACCTGGCCGCACTGCTCGGTGAGCTGGCGCTCGGCGCGACCCGGCCCGGCCCGCTCGCCTCACCGGCCGGCTGCGCCGCCATGCTCGACGTGCTCGTCGCGCAGGAACACCGCGAGGACCTGGCCGCCGGGCTGCCCGACGGCACCCGGATCGCGCACAAGAACGGCTGGGTACGCGGCGTGCGACACGGCGCGGGCGTGGTGTTCCCGGACGACGCGCCGCCGTACACGATCGTCGTCTGCACCACCACCGACCTGGCCGACGGCGGCGCGGACGGCGAGGTCGAGGACGACGCCTGCCGCCTGATCGCGCACGTCTCGGAGCGGGTCTGGGCCGCCCGGCACGACCTGGCCGGCTGACCCGGCTACTCCAGCAGCCGCTCGCGCAATGCGGCGCGGTCGGCGTCGGTCACCCCCAGACCGTCCCGCAGGTACGCCTCGAACGAGCCGTGCGCGCGGCGCACCTCGTCGTAGGCGGCGTCCAGGTATTCCGGGCGCACCTCCAGCAGCGGCCGGGCCACCGCCGGGTCCAGGTCCGGCCGGCGCTGGATCATCGCCGACAGCAGCACCTCGCGCAGGCTCTCGGTCAGCTCGTTGTGCACGAGGTAGTCGGCGCGGATCGCCTCCTCCTCCACCCCCAGCGCGGTCAGCAGCACCACCGACAGCCAACCGGTCCGGTCCTTGCCGGCCGAGCAGTGGAACAGCAGCGGCAGGTTCGCACCGTCGGCGGCGAGCCGCACCGCTTCGCCGAACCCGGCCCGCGCCGACTCACCGGTGACAAACCAGCGGTAGATCGCCGTCATCGCCCCCGGCATGCCCTCGCGGGCCAGCGCCGCGTACGCGTCCAGGTCGTGGCCCTGCAACACCGCCGAGACGTACGTGAACACCGGGTGCGCCGCGTCGTAGACCGGCAGGTGCACGGTGCGGGGCTCCCCCACCAGCCGGTCCGGCGGGGCCACCGCCTGCTCGTGGACGTCGCGCAGGTCCACCACGCACGCCGGGCCGAGCTTGCCCAGCACCGGCAGGTCCTCGTCGGTCAGCCGGCCCAGCGCGGGCGTGCGGATGAGCCGTCCCGCCCGTACCCGCCGCCCGTCGGTCGTCGGCAGTCCACCCAGGTCACGCGCGTTCGGCGCGCCCACCAGCTCCCATTCCCGCCCGGCCATCGGCCCTCCCCTGCTCGGTGCCAGTTGGCTATAGGGTGCCCCACATGACGATCGCCGCGGTACGCACCCACCGGCTCTCGGCCCCCTTACACACCCCGTTCGTCACCGCGCTGCGCCGCACCACCACCGTGGACACGCTGGTCGTGGAGGTGATCGACGGCGACGGGCGCTCGGGTTTCGGGGAGGCGCCGCAGGTCTGGCAGGTCACGGGCGCGTCGGTGGCGGGCGCCGAGGCGTGCGTCCGCGAGATGCTCGCGCCGCTGCTGATCGGCCGCGACGCCGACGACCTCCAGGCGGCCTGCGCGCAGGTGCGCCGCGCCGTGGTGGGCAACGAGTCGGCGAAGGCGGCGGTCGACGTGGCGCTGCACGACCTGGCCGCGCGGCGGCTCGGCGTACCCCTGGTGCGTCTGCTCGGCGGCACGGCGCTGCGCGTGCCGACCGACGTCACGCTGGCGGCCGGTGACGCGGTGGACCTGGCCGCGACGGCGGCGCGGCGCGGCGCCGAGGGGTTCACCGTGCTCAAGCTCAAGGTCGGCACGGACGCCCGCGGCGACCTGGACCGGGTCCGTGCGGTGCGGGCCGCGGTCGGGCCGGACGTGCGGATCCGGCTGGACGCCAACCAGGGCTGGACGCCCCGGGAGGCGGTCCGGGTGATCCGGGCGATCGAGGACGCGGGGCTCGACGTGGAGCTGGTCGAGCAGCCGGTGCACCGCCGCGACCTGGACGGGCTGGCCTGGGTCAGCGACCGGGTGGACCTGCCGATCCTGGCCGACGAGTCCGTCTTCGACGTGCGCGACCTGGTCGAGGTGATCCGGCGGCGGGCCGCCGACATGGTCAACGTGAAGCTGGCCAAGTGCGGTGGCCTGCAACCGGCCCGCACGCTGCTCGACCTGGCCGCCGCGCAGGGCATGGGCACCATCGTCGGTTCGATGATGGAGGGGCCGGTCGGGGTGGGCGCCGCGGCCAGCCTGGTCGCCGCCTACGGCACCACGGCCGTGTCGGACCTCGACGCCGCCTGGTGGCTGGCCTGGTCGCCGGTCGCCGGGGGCATCCGGTACGAGGGCGCGAGCGTGCTCCTGCCCGACGCGCCGGGGCTGGGCGTCACCGGGCTACGTGAAGCTAAGATTCAGACACATGCTTGAGGATCGTCAGAATTTTTCATATGGTCGCCCCGACGACCACCGCAGAGAGGGGTACGCGTGGCGCCTCAGCCCGGCCGCCGGGCCGTCGTACGGGTACCGGTGGCGACCCTCTGGACCGCGCCCGAGGCGGTACGCCCGATCGACTGTCCCGCCCTCGCCGGCTCCCCCGACGTCGCCGCCTGGATCGCCGGCATGGACCGCGACCAACTCGTCGGTGACTGCGTCCTGACCCAGCTGCTGCTCGGCGAGCCGGTGCGCGTCACCGAAACCCGGCCGGACGGCTGGGTACGGGTGGTGGCGCTGGGCCAGCCCGCGGCGAAGCTCGGCGCGGACGGCTACCCGGGCTGGCTGCGGGCCGCCCACCTGGCCGATCCCGCCGACGCCGGCCCGCCCTCCACTCATCCGGCCGATGCCGGCCCCGCGCTGTCCGGCACCGCTCCGGCCGGGCCGGCCGCTACCGGCCCGTCCGGTCCTGGCCCGTCCGGTCCCGGTCCGTCCGGCTCCGGTCCGTCCGGCTCCGGTCTGTCCGGTCCTGTCCCCGCCGGTACCGGTTCGGCCGGTTCCGGTTCCGGTCCGGCCGGCACCGGTTCGGCAGCCGACCGGCCGCTGACCGTCGACGTCGCCCACACCGCGTTGCGCGCCGGGCCGGACGGCGACGCGGCGCTCACCGGCGTGGTCCTCGGCACCCGGCTCACCCCGGCCGGGCCGGCGGTGGACGGCAGGCGCCCGGTCCGCGTACCCGGGCGGCCCGAACCGCTCTGGGCCACGGAGGACGACCTGGTGCCGCTGCCCGCCGAGCGTCCGGAGGCCGAGAAGGTGCTCGCGGTCGCCGAGCGGCTGCGCGACCTCGTCTACGTCTGGGGCGGCATGTCCACCGACGGCATCGACTGCTCCGGGCTGGTGCACCTGGCCTGGCGGCGGTACGGGATCACGCTCCCCCGCGACGCCGACGACCAGGCGGCGGCGACCTCGCGGGTGCCGCTGGACGCCGAGCGCCCCGGCGACCTCTACTTCTTCGCCCGGCCCGGCCGGCGCATCCACCACGTCGGGATCGTGTCGGCCGAGCCGCGCGGCGGCCGGCGCCGGATGCTGCACGCCTGCTATCTGACCCGCCGGGTGGTCGAGGAGGAGCTGCCCGCCGACCGGACCGCCACCCTCGTCGGCGCCCACCGCGTCTGACCCCGGACACGCCGCGGGGCGCCCCCGGGTCGGGAGCGCCCCGGCGGTACGGGTGGGTCAGCGGCGGGCCTGGGCCAGTTCCCGGCGCCGGTCCCGCGACGACTTCGCCAGGCTGGCGGCCGTGGCCACGGCCAGGGTGCCGAGGATGACAGTGAGCGAGAGCCAGATCGGGATGTGCGGGGCCCACGCCACGTGCTCGCCGCCGTTGATGAACGGCAGGTTGTTCTCGGCCAGCGCCTCCAGCACCAGCTTGACGCCGATGAAGCCGAGCACCACGGCGAGGCCGTAGCTGAGGTAGATGAGCCGGTCCAGCAGGCCGCCGAGCAGGAAGTAGAGCTGCCGCAGTCCCATCAGCGCGAACACGTTGGCGGTGAAGACCAGGTACGGCTCCTGGGTGATGCCGAAGATCGCCGGGATGGAGTCCAGCGCGAAGATCAGGTCGGTGGTGCCGATGGCGATCATCACGATCAGCATCGGGGTGAACAGGCGTCGCCCGTGTTCGTGGGTGGTCATCCGCGCGCCGTCGTAGTCGCGGGACAGCGGCAGCGCCTTGCGGCTCCACCGGATCAGCAGGTTCTCGCTGAACTCGTCCTCGTCCGGCTCGCCCTGCCGGGCCAGGTTCACAGCGGTGTAGATGAGGAACGCGCCGAAGATGTAGAACACCCAGGAGAACTGGGAGATCAGCGCCGCGCCGGCCGCGATGAAGCCACCCCGCATGATCAGCGCCAGGATGATGCCGACGAGCAGCACCTTCTGCTGGTACTGCCGGGGCACCCCGAACCGGGCCATGATGATCACGAAGACGAAGAGGTTGTCCACCGAGAGGCTGTACTCGGTGAGCCAGCCGGTGTAGAACTCCCCTGCCACGCGGCCACCCGCGGTGAGCCAGAGGACCACGCCGAAGAGCAGCGCCAGGCCGACGTAGAAGCCCACCCACAGGCTGGACTCGCGGACGCTCGGCTCGTGCGGCCGCCGGCCGATGATGAACAGGTCGGCGAGCAGGACCGCGATCATCGCGATCAGCGTTACCGCCCACACCAATGCGGACACGTTCAAATCCATCCTCCGGCAGACACGCTGCGTCGGGCACACCGTACGCCCGGGTGCGGTGCCGGGGTGCGTCGACGCTGACAGGGGTGACTGTCGGAGGTCTCTTCCGCCGGAGCCCGCGTGCCGGGTTCCGACCGACGGAGCCGGGTCGGGCCACCGGGGGTGCCGGCGCTCTTCCGTGCTGACGACTCCGTCGCGGGGGAATACTCCCCTCCTCGGCCGCCATTGTTCACCATCGCACCCGGGTGGCGCATCTCCGGGCCGCCCGTCGATGTCTCGACGTGCCGCGGCTCACGTCCCGCGGCGCGTCCTAGGAGGCTAGTCATGTGGCTGTGCGGGGCGCCGGGATGTCACCCGGGACGCACCGGCGGCGGGCCGGCATGGCAGGCTGCCAGCATGGTTCTTGAGGTCGCGCTGATCGATGTCACGCCCGGACACGAGGACGAGTTCGCCGCCGCCTATGCGCAGGCGCGGCCGATCCTCGCCGGCGCCGAGGGCTGCCGCTCCGTGCGGATGACGCGGGGCGTGGAGTCGCCCACCCGGTTCGTGCTGCTCGTCGAGTGGGACTCGGTCGAGGCGCACGACGTGAACTTCCGCCAGACCGAGCGGTTCGCGCAGTGGCGCGGCCTGATCGGCCCCCACTTCGCCGGCCCGCCGCTGGTCGAGCACTTCATCGACGTTCCGGCCTGAACTGTCGTACCGCTGTCGTAGCCTGCGCGCTGCGCGGCCACCGGTCCCGACGGTCATCGGGGGCGCCGGGCCCGGTGGTCGCGCCGCACCGACGGCGGGCCGTGCGCCTCACTCCAGCTCGTGCGGATCGCGCGGCCGGGGCACGGGCGCCGCACCGAGCCGCCGGGCCACCAGCTCGGCGGAGGCGTCCGCCGGCAGCGCCGCCGCCAGCAGCCGCTCGATGACCCGCTCGTAGTGGGTCACGTCCGCCTCGGCGACCAGCCGCAGGTCGGTCGTGAGCGTCTCCACCAGCACGGTGCGCGGGTCCTCCGGGTCCGGGTAGGAGTAGTACGAGAACGGCGCCAGTGGGTGCGGCCCGTCGCCGCTCGACGCCGCGGACCGCAGCACCCGGACGGTGACGCGGGGCCGTTCGGCGAGCGCGAGCAGATGCCGCATCTGGTCGCGCCACACGTCGGAAGGCAGGCCGTCCGGGTCGCAGACGCGCTCGTCCACCAGCGCGGTGTAGTGCGGCGGGTCCGGCCGGATCAGCAGTTCCTGGCGCGCCACCCGGGCGCGCACGTCGGCCTCCACGTCCACCTCCCCGGCCAGCGCCGCGCCGGCCGACACGCGCAGCCGGGCGTACGCCGGGGTCTGGAGCAGCCCGGGCACGAGCACGCACTGGTACTCCACGATGCGCTCCGCGCCCGCCTCCAGCTCGGCGTACGCCCGCTGGCGCTCCCCCATCTCGCCGAGCGCCTTCGACCAGCCCCGGCCGGTGGCGGCGTCACGCGCGATGACGATCAGCTCGTCGCGCTGCGGCGACGGCACCTCGTAGACGTCGAGCAGGTCGAGCACGTCGGCCAGGTCGGGCCGGCTCTGCCCCAGCTCGATGCGGGACAGCTTCGAGGTGGACGCCCAGCCCAGCCGGGCGCAGACCTGTTCGAGCGTGAGCGACTCGCGACGACGCAGCCGGCGCAGCTCCACACCGAGCCGCGCCCTCCGGACCACAGGACTTGCTGACAACGGCATGCACGCCTCCCGGGAGGGAGCGTACGCATCACCGTCACGCTCGGCAATACCTCGCCCACACAGCGCAACCGTACGGGCGACGCGGTCACGGGCGGTAGGTGCCGAACGACCAGACCAGCCCGATCAGGTCGCGCGCGACGTAGTCGCGGGAGCCGTAGTCGGTGTCGAACGGCGCCCGAACGATCTCCGCCCCGGTCGACCGGGCGCGCTCGTGATGCGCGTCGACGTCCTCGATCGCCAGGTAGACGCCGTAGTCGTCGTCGGCCGGGCGGGACCGCGGCGCCGGCCCCGGACCGAGCATCACCAGGTCGCCAGCGAACGCCAGCTCGACATGGACGACGGTGCCGTCAGGCAACTCGTGCACCTCGCGCACGGTCAGGCCGAACGCCGAACAGAGGAAGTCGACGGCGGCTCGCACGTCGGGATACCGCAAGACGGGATAGACGCTCTGCATGCCGTCAGTCTGCCGCCGGGCCGGTCAGACCGGATTGGACGAATGCGATCCAGGCCCGGTCAGCGCGGCCGGAGTGGCACCGGCGAACTCGCGGAACTCCCGGATCAGGTGAGACTGGTCGTAGTAGCCCCACCGGGCGGCCCGCTCCGCCCACCCGGTGTCGTCCGGCACGGCGTCCGCGGTGAGCAGCGTCCGGCCCAGGCTCGCGTACGCCCGCTCGAAGCGCAGCAGGCGGGCGACGGTCTTCGGCGGCAGGCCGAACTCCCGCCGGAACCGGACCGACAGGTGACGGCGGGACCAGCCCACCTCCCCGGCGAGCGCGGCCACGCCGACCGCTCCCCCGCTGCCGTCCAGGCGCCGCCAGGCCGCCAGCAGGTGCGGGTCCACCGGCGCGGTCGACGCCAGCCGCGCGACCAGGGCCGCGTCGAGCCGGGCGAAGCGCTCCGGCCAGCCCGGCTCGCCGGCCAGCTCGTCGCGCAGCCGGGCCAGCCAGCCCGCAACCGCGTCGACCGGCACCGCCCGGTTGGTCAGCTCGGCCAGCGGCAGCCCGAGCAGGCGGCGGGCCGCCGGGGCGGTCAGCAGCACCTGCACCCCGGTGCCCGTCCCGGCCGTCCGGGTGGCGCACCAGCCGTCGAACGGACCGGCCAGGAAGGCGTTTCCGGCGCATCCGCCCCGGTCGGGAGCACGCGGGTCGGTCACGTCCAGCGGGTCGCCCCAGCCGAGGATCAGCACGACGAACGCGCCCGCCGCCTCCCGGCGCACGAACGGGACGGGCGCGTCCTCGCGGTAGCCGAGGTAGCGGTCCACCCACTGGCGCAGCCGCGGGTCGGGCCGCCCGGTGACGGCCTCGGTCAGCATCGCGCCGCCCCGGCCGTCGCGCCGGTCACCGGACCCCGGCGGCGTCCATCCCGCGCAGTTCCTTCTTGAGGTCGGAGACCTCGTCGCGGATCCGCGCGGCCAGCTCGAACTGCAACTCGCGCGCGGCGGCGAGCATCTGGTCGTTGAGCTCCTGGATGAGGTTGGCCAGGTCGGCCCGGGCCATCCCCTCGCGCGACGGGGTCGCGGCGGCGCCCCGGCGGCTGCGCGTCTCCTTGACCGGCGCCTTGCCCCGGGACAGCTGCCGCACGGCCCCGCCGACGTTGCTGTTCTCGGTGTCCTCCGCCTCGCGGTAGATGTCGTCGAGGATGTCGTGGATCTTCTTGCGCAGCGGCTCCGGGCTGATGCCGTTCGCCTCGTTGTGCGCGATCTGCTTGGCCCGGCGCCGGTTGGTCTCGTCGATCGCGCTCGCCATCGACGGCGTGATCTTGTCGGCGTACATGTGGACCTGGCCGGAGACGTTACGGGCCGCGCGGCCGATGGTCTGGATCAGCGACCGGCCGCTGCGCAGGAAGCCCTCCTTGTCGGCGTCGAGGATCGCCACGAGCGAGACCTCGGGCAGGTCGAGGCCCTCCCGGAGCAGGTTGATGCCGACCAGCACGTCGTAGTCGCCCTTGCGCAACTCGCGCAGCAGCTCGACGCGGCGCAGCGTGTCGACCTCGGAGTGCAGGTAGCGCACCCGGATGCCGTTCTCCAGCAGGTAGTCGGAGAGATCCTCGGCCATCTTCTTGGTGAGCGTGGTGACGAGCACCCGCTCGTCGCGCTCGGTACGCAGCTTGATCTCGTGCATGAGGTCGTCGATCTGCCCCTTGGTCGGCTTGACCACCACCTCGGGGTCGATCAGGCCGGTGGGCCGGATCACCTGCTCGACGAACTCGCCCTGTGCCTGCTCCAGCTCCCACGGGCCGGGGGTCGCGGAGAGGAAGACCATCTGGCCCACCCGCTCCAGGAACTCGTCGAAGCGCAGCGGCCGGTTGTCAGCCGCGCTGGGGAGCCGGAAACCGTGGTCGATGAGCATCCGCTTACGGGAGGCGTCGCCCTCGTACATGCCGCCGATCTGCGGGATCGTCACGTGCGACTCGTCGACCACGGTGAGGAAGTCGTCGGGGAAGTAGTCGAGCAGACAGTGCGGCGGGCTGCCCGGCAGCCGGCCGTCGATGTGCATGGAGTAGTTCTCGATGCCGGAGCAGAAGCCCACCTGGCGCATCATCTCGATGTCGTAGGTGGTGCGCATGCGCAGCCGCTGGGCCTCCAGCAGCTTGCCCTGCCGTTCCAGCTCGGCCAGCCGCTCACCCAGCTCGGCCTCGATGTCGCGGATCGCCCGCTCCATCCGCTCCGGACCGGCGGCGTAGTGCGTGGCCGGGAAGATCATCAGACTGTCGACCTCGCGGACCACGTCACCGGTCAGCGGGTTGAGGTAGTAGAGCTTCTCGATCTCGTCACCGAACAGCTCGATCCGGACCGCCAGCTCCTCGTACGCCGGGATGATCTCCAGCGTGTCGCCGCGGACCCGGAACGTGCCGCGCTGGAAGGCCATGTCGTTGCGCGTGTACTGGATGTCGACCAGCCGGCGCAGCAACTGGTCGCGGTCCAGCTCCTGCCCGACCTTGACCCGCACGGCCCGGTCGAGGTATTCCTCCGGCGTGCCCAGTCCGTAGATCGCCGACACGGTGGCGACCACGATGACGTCCCGCCGGGTGAGCAGCGACATCGTCGCCGAGTGCCGCAGCCGCTCGACCTCCTCGTTGATCGAGGAGTCCTTCTCGATGTAGGTGTCGGTCTGCGGGATGTACGCCTCGGGCTGGTAGTAGTCGTAGTAGGAGACGAAGTATTCGACCGCGTTCTGCGGCAGCAGCTCGCCGAACTCCTTCGCGAGCTGGGCGGCGAGGGTCTTGTTGGGGGCGAGCACCAGGGTCGGCCGCTGGAGCCGCTCGACCAGCCACGCCGTGGTGGCGCTCTTGCCCGTGCCGGTCGCGCCGAGCAGCACCGTGTTGCGGTCGCCGCGCCGCACGCGACGCTCAAGCTCGTCGATGGCAGCCGGCTGGTCACCGGCCGGCTGGAACTCACTGACGACCTGGAAGCGGCCGTCGAGCCGGGGAATGTCGAGCGCCATGACACCAACGGTACGCCCGCGGTCCGACACTTCCGGCCACGACCACGGACCGTCCCTGATCGGCTTCGATATTCCCATTGTGTGGCTCATCTCACCGGTCTACCCTCGTACCGTAGGCCGCTCGCGGCGGCCGACCGGGCAGGTGATCGCCCCTCGCGGGCCGGTCGCCCCCGGCGCCAGGGCCGCAGCACCCGGGACGACCGGCGTGCGCGCCGACGGTGGTCGCGCGCAGCGCTGACCGGCCGCCGCGAGCGCCCCTGCTCGTCACCGAAACCCCGCTCTCGCGTTCTCCACTCGTGGGGACCTCTCCCGAGCGCCGGCCGCGACGCGAGCCCGACACCGGCACGCCCCCGCCCGCCGACGAGCCGGGCCGCCAGCGCGGCGCGAGCCGCCCGCACCGGCTCTCCGCCCGTGGCGACGGCGACCAGGCCGTCCCCCGGGAACCGGGCCGGGGTCACCGTCGCGGCCGCACCAGCACACCGACCCGGCCCGCCACGGTGGCCGGCCGGCGCCGCCGCGCCGACCCGCTCGCCGGCCGTCGTCCCACGCTCACCACCCGGCCGGGCAGCGACCCGGAACTGGACGGCGCCGACGACCCGCCGGACGGGCCGGACCGGCGCCGGATCGCGCTCGCCGCGCTCGTGGCAGCCGCCGCGATCTCCGCCGCGACGCTCGTCGCCGGCCTGCTGACCTGGGCACCCCACCGGGCCGACGAGACCGGGACGGCGCGCCCGCTCACCGCCGCCGAGGCCGACCGGGTGGCCGCGCTGCGGGTCACCAACCTGCGCGACGTACGCGCCGGCGTCCGGGTCACAGTCGGGGCCGACGCCGCCCGTACCGAACTGGTCGGCTGGGTCGACTGGGCCCGCCCCCTGGTCTACCTGGACGTCGGCGGCCCGGGCGCGGGCGCCGACCGGGGCCTGGTCCAGGCCACCGCGTCCGCGCTGCTGGTGCGGCCCGACCCCGGCGCGCTCCCCACCCCGGCCCGGCCCCCGCTGGTGCCGCCGGCGGACCGGTGGCGGATGCGGGCGGCGGCCGGCGGGCACGGCCTCGGCGCGGTACGCGACCTGCTGATCGGGCTCGGCGCCGACCGGGTCGACCGGCCCGCCACCGACGGCCGGTGGCTGCGCGACGACCGGGTCGGCGGCGTCCCGGTGGAC
>NZ_RCVK01000178.1:0-12486 GCF_003667485.1 Micromonospora sp. BL1 | reverse complement strand
ACCCCGGCCCCCGGCCGGCCCGCCCGGCCGGCCTCGGCCGACCCAACCCCGATGATCGACACGAGTTCGGCGAAGTGGCGGTGTCGGAGGCCAACGGATGCCACCACTCCGGCGAAAAGCAGTGGATCAACGTCGGAAAACCGCCGAACAACGGGCGCCGACACGAGCCGGGAGGCGGCGGTCGTGGCTGTGGCTACTGTGAGGCGGTGACGGGGTACGCGGCGATCCTGCTCGCCGGTGGCGCGGCCCGGCGGATGGGCGGGGTGGACAAGCCGGCCCGGGCGGTCGGCGGCCGGCCGATGCTGCATCGGGTGCTGGACGCGGTGGCCGACGCGGACCAGCGGATCGTGGTCGGCTCGTCCGGCCCGCTGCCCAGGGGAGTCCGGACGGCCCGGGAAGAGCCGCCCGGGGGCGGTCCGGTGGCCGCTACGGCAGCCGGGCTGGCGTGGCTCGACCCCGGTACGACGACAGTCGCCGTGCTCGCCGCCGACCTGCCGCTACTCACCACGGCAGCGGTGGCCGAGCTGCGACGCGCGCTCGCCGCCTGTCAGTCCCGCGACGACCCGCCCGCGCTCGCCGCCTGTCAGTCCCGCGACGACCCGCCTGCGCTCCACGCCGCAGCCGCCGGGCCGGAAGACGCACCTGCCGCCGCCCGGCGGGAGACCCTGGACGGTCGATACGCCGCGCTCGCCTGTTACGTGGACGGGGACGGCCGCCGCCAGTACCTCTGCGCGGTCTGGCGGGTGCCGGCCCTGCGGGCCGCCCTCGATCGGCTCGCCGCGACGCGGGGCGGCTCGCTCGACGGGGCGCCGGTACGCGGGCTGCTGGCCGGTGTCGCCGTACGGGAGGTGTCCTGGTCCGGCTCGGGGCCGCCGCCCTGGTTCGACTGCGACACTGACGAGGACGTACGCCGGGCGGAGGAGTGGACGAGATGACGGTGCTGGACGACTGGGTCACGGCGGTCTGCGCCGAACTGGACCTGGACCCGGCGGGGGTGCCCGTGCCGACGGTGCTCGACGTGGCCCGGGACGTGGCCCACCAGGTGGTCCGGCCGGGCGCGCCGGTCACCGCGTACCTGCTGGGGCTGGCGGTGGGGCGCGGCGCGGACCCGGCCGCGGCGGCCGAGCGGCTCAGCGCCCTGGCGGGTTCCTGGCCGGTGGACCTGGGCGGTTCCACACCTGGGGATTAGCGCCTCGCGCGGGATTCGGTCCCCTTCGCGCGTGGGTAGGGTGGCGGGAACGGACGGAGGCGATCATGACGGCAGACCACCCCTCGGCGCCGGTCGACGAGCCTGCCGGCGGCACGCCGGAGCACCACCCCACCGGCGGCACGCCGGAGCACCACGCCACCGGCGGCGCGCCGGAGCACCACGAGTCGATCCTGCTCGACGAGCCGACCACTGCTGATCTGCGGGCCAAGGTCACCGAGGCCTGGCGGGAGTTCGCCCGGGCGCTCGCCGACCGGCTGCGCGGGCTGCCCGCCGGTGGGCACCTGGAGGTCACGCTCGACCCGACCGCCTCGGGGACCGGCGACGCCGTCTACTCGGTGAGTGTGGACGCGGGCGAGGAGGGGCGTCTGTCGGCCCGCGCGGTCGGCAACGCCACGCTGCCGCAGGGCTACCGGCTGGACCGCGCCGCGGTGGCCGACATGGTGGCGCTCGGCTGGTCGCCGCCGGGTGTGGTGCCGGGCTCCGGGGAGCAGTTCGGGCTGGACTGCGGCGTCGACGAGGCGACCCGGCTGGCCGCCGTGCTGTCCCGGACGCTGCGGGACGTCTACGGCGCCCCGCATCCGGCCTTCCTCGTCTACCTGGTGCACGACGCCGAGGGCGAGGCGCTGCCGGTGGAACCGCTCGGTACCGCCCGCAGCGAGTTCGGCCCGGACCGCGACGTCGAGGCCGACCTGGACGAGGCGCTGGCCGCGGCGGCCGCCGCGCAGTCCGGTGAGAACGACGTGCTGGCGCTGGAGGAGCGGGTCCGCACCGTCGTGTCGACCATGCTGAAGTCGGCGTCCGACCAGCTCCAGGTCGACTCCGACGGCGACATCAACATCCGGGCCGGCTCGGCCATGGTCTTCGTCCGGGTACGCGACAACCCGCCGCTGGTGGACGTGTTCTCGCCGGTGCTGACCGAGGTCGAGCCGACCGAGCGCCTCTACGTGAAGCTCTCCGAGCTGACCAACCGGATGCCGATCGGCCGGCTCTACTGCGCGGACGACACGGTGTGGGCGTCGATCCCGGTGTTCGGCCGCAACTTCCAGCCCACCCACCTGATGCTCGCGGTGCAGGTGATGACCGGTCTCGCGGACGAGCTGGACGACCGCCTGCACGGCGAGTTCGGCGGCAAGCGCTTCTTCGGTGAGGGCGACAAGCCGGCCCGGGCCGAGGAGCACCGCACCGGCATGTACCTCTGAGCGCGGCTCACCGTACGTCGAGCAGCGTCTTGCCCACCGTCTCCCGGGCCTCGATCGCGGCGTGCGCCGCGGCGGCCCGTTCCAGCGGGAGGCGCTGCCCGATCAGCGGACGTAGCCGCCCGGCCGCGCCCTCGCCGAGTGCCGTTTCGGTGAGGGCGCGCAGTTCGTCCGGGCCGGGCCGGGGGCTCAGCAGCGTCACTCCGCGTGCGGCGGCGGACTCGGCCGGGATGTCCGCCCAGGCGCCGCCGGCCAGCCCGAAGCTGAGCATCCGTCCGCCGGGGTCCAGCAGGTCGAACGCCTCCCGGGCGAGCGGCCCGCCCACACCGTCGAACACCACGTCGACCGCGCCGACGGCGTCCCGGACCCGGCCGGTCCAGCCGGCCCGCCGGTAGTCGACGACCACGTCGAGGCCGGCGGCGCGCAGCACGTCCACCTTGCGGTCGCCGCCGGCGGCGCCCACCACAGTGGCACCGGCCGCCGCTGCCAGCTGTGTGAGCAGCGATCCGACGCCACCGGCTGCCGCCTCGACCAGGACCCGGTCGCCCGGCCGCAGCCCGGCCGCGCGGGCCAGCATCAGGGCGGTCCGGCCGTCGGCCATCAGCGCCACCGCCGCGTCGAGCGCCAAACCCGGGGGTACGGGGACAGGCGCGCCCTGGCCGACCACGACGCGCTCGGCGTACGCGCCGGTGCCGCCGGTGGCGGTGACCACGACGCGGCCGGCGAGCGCCGGGTCGACGTCCGGTCCCAGTGCGGTGATCGTGCCGCCGACCCCGTTACCGGGGATCACCGGGAGTTCGGCGCCGAACGGCCCGAAGCCGCTGGCCCGGAACATGGTCTCGACGAACGTGATGTTCGCGTGTGCCACGTCGACGAGCACCTGGCCCGGTCCGGGTGCCGGGTCGGGTGCCGTCCCGGGCACGAGCATCTCCGGTCCGCCGAACTCCCGCAGCCACACCGCACGCATACCGCCCCCTCGCTTCGAGCCGGTCACCAGTGCACGACATGAAGCGAGGTTGAGGTCAAGGCGTCGACGGTCCGACGCCGGGGGACTCGACCAGCCGGGAGAGCACGATGGTGCTGCGGGACGAGGTGACGAACGATTCGGCGCGTAGCCGTTCCAGCGCCTCCTCCAGGTGGGAGATGTCCGCGGCGCGCAGGTGCACGAGCGCGTCCGCCTCGCCGGAGACGGTGTACGCGCCGACCACCTCGGGGTGCCGGCGGGCGGCGGCGCCGATCTGCGCCGGGGTGGTCCGGCCGGCGCAGAACAGCTCGACGAACGCCTCGGTGGTCCAGCCGACGGCGGCCGGGTCGACGACGGCGGTGAACCCGCGGATCACCCCGGCGGATCGGAGTCGGTCGACCCGTCGTTTGACGGCGGGGGCGGAGAGTGACACCCGGTTGCCGATGTCCGCGTACGAGGCGCGGGCATCCGCGACGAGTAACGCAATGATTCGCTGGTCGACCGCGTCTATCTGCAACGTTCTGCTCCTGGGAAGCAATGCTTGTGGCTGTTACCAAAGTTGTACCGTACCTACTCTTGGTGACCGTGAACCAGCAGCGAGTCTCGCGAAAGCGGACATATCTCATGTGCTCGCCCGAGCACTTCACGGTCGAGTACGCGATCAACCCGTGGATGGACGTGACCACGCCGGTCGACGCCGACCTGGCGGTCAAGCAGTGGGACCGGCTGCGCGAGACGCTCGTCGGGCTGGGCCACGAGGTGCACCTGCTGACTCCCGAGGCGGGCCTGCCGGACATGGTCTACGCGGCCAACGGCGCGTTCGTGGTCGACGGCACCGTCTACGGCGCCCGGTTCAAGCACGAGCAGCGGTCCGCCGAGGCCGCCGCGCACCGGGCGTTCTACGAGCAGCACGGCTGGCGGTTCATCGCGCCGAGCGAGACCAACGAGGGTGAGGGTGACTTCGCGTACCTGCCGGAGGCGCACGGCGGCCTGGTCCTCGCCGGGTACGGCTTCCGGACCGAGCCGGCCGCGCACGCCGAGGCGCAGGAGGCGCTCGGGCGGCCGGTGGTCTCGCTGCACCTGGTCGACCCGCGCTTCTACCACCTGGACGTCGCGCTGGCCTCGATCGACGACGAGAACATCGTCTACTACCCGGGGGCCTTCTCCGCCGCCAGTCAGAAGGTGCTGGCCCAGCTGTTCCCGGACGGGATCGTCGCGGACGACGAGGACGCGCTGGCGTTCGGCCTGAACCTGGTCAGCGACGGGCTCAACGTGGTGCTGAACAACGAGGCGACCCGGCTCGCCGGCAAGCTGAAGGCCGCCGGCTACCACCCGGTCCCGGTGGAGCTGGCCGAGCTGAAGAAGGGCGGTGGCAGCGTGAAGTGCTGCATCGCCGAGCTGCGGCACTGAGCCACGCCTCGACGCGAAGGGCGGCCTCCCGGTGGGAGACCGCCCTTGCGCGTGTACGGGGGCCGGTCAGCCCAGCGTCGCCAGCTCGTTGATCACGACGTTGGAGAGCAGCCGGCCGTCGGTCTGCACCCGGCGGAGGTACCACTTCTGCTGCGGCGTACGGGTCTGGTTGAACTGCCAGGTGCCGCGCGGGCTGTCCACCTGGCCGACCTTGCCGAGCGCCAGGTTGACCTGCTGCGGCGAGGGGTTCCCGCCGGCCAGCCGGATCGCCTTGTCCAGCACCAGCGCGGCGTCGTAGGAGGCCATCGCGTACGTGGTGGGCGCCGAGTTGAACGTCTTCCGGTAGGCCGAGGCGAAGATCCGGTTCGCGGTGTTGTTGAGGTCGGCCGAGTAGTTCAGCGCGGTCTCGATGCCGTACGACTCGATGAGCTTGCGCTCGCGGCCCTTCTCCCCGTCGTCGAGCTGGTCGAGCGCGGTGCCCTCGGTGAGGAAGCCGGGGGCGTAGATCGGTCCCCGGTAGCCCTGGGCGTAGAGCTGCTTGACGAACTGCACGGCCTGGGCGCCGGAGTAGTGGCAGAACACCGCGTCCGGCTTGCGCCCGAGCGCCTTGCGGATCGGCCCGGAGTAGAGCGACCGGGAGGGGTTGGGGTCGTCCTCGGTGAAGATCGGGTCCTCGGTGAGCCGGCGGCCCCGCTCGTACGCGCGCCGCAGCCCTTCGATGACGTCCTGGCTGCCGGGGCCGCGGGTGCCGAAGATGGCGATCCGGCTGGAGGCGTCCAGCTTCTGGCGCAGGTACTCGCCGAGCGCCTCGCCGGGCTCGGTCAGCACGTACGACGTGCGCCAGATGTAGACGACGCCCTGGAGCGTCGACGGGGAGGCGTTGGAGCCCAGCAGGGGCACCCGGGCCTCCTCGACCGCGTCCTTGATGCCGGTCATCACGGTCGGGCTGACCACGCCGGTGAGCGCGAGCACGCCCTCCTTGAGCAGCCGGTCGACGGCGGCCTTGCCGGTGGCGGCGGTGTCGCCCTCCTCGGCGGTCACGAGCGTGACCGGGTGGCCGGCGATCTGCTGACCGCGCATGCTGAGGAAGAGCTGGAAGCCGTTGGTGATCTCGTCGCCGATGGCCTTGTTCGCCCCGCTGCCGGGCACGATCAGTCCGACTTTGATCGGGCTGCCGGATCCGGCCTGTTCCCCGGAGTCGTCCCCGGAGCCGCACCCCGCCGCCAGTCCGGTGGTGCCCAGCGCGGCCAGCAGTTGCAGGGCCCGCCTGCGGTTCATCTGTGCCACCGACTTCCTTCCCGACGGGGCGGCCATGGTGCACACCCCTTCGGCGTTCTACCTGGTCGACGACGCTGCGTCAATGCCCGGAAGATCATCGTGAAGCGACCGCAACGCCTCGGCGACCCGGGGCCATGCGGTGGAGCCCGGTGCGATCAGCCCGAAATGCTCACATTCGGGCAGCTCAACGAGCGTGGCCGAGCCTCCGGCGGCCTGATCTGCGGCTATCCAGGACCGGCTGATCGCGATCGGAACCTGCATATCTCGATCACCATGAATGACTACTGTGCGTGTTTGGATGGGTACCAATACCGATGGATCGGCCGCCGCGTACCGGTCCGGCACTTCCTCCGGGCCGCCGCCGAGCAGCGCGGCCACCGCCCCCTCGTCCAGGTCCAGCCGGTACGCCTGCGCGAGGTCGGCCACCGGTGCCAGCGCGAGCACCCCACCGACCGTCTCCGGGGCGTGCGCGGCCACGTACAGGGCCAGGTGCCCGCCCGCGGAGTGACCGACCAGGATCGGCGGCACGGGCGCCACCCGGCCGGGCAGCGCGGCGGCGGCGAGTTCCGGCAGCGCGGCGATCCCGGCGCGGACGTCGGTGAGCGTGTGCGGCCACCCTCCGCCCGGCCGGCCGGTCCGCCGGTACTCGATCTGCGCGACCGGGTGGCCGAGCGCCGCGAGCGCCGCCGCCATCGGGCCGGTGTGGGTCCGGTCGTACTCCGCCCGCCAGAAGCCGCCGTGCACCACGACCACGAGCGGCCGGGGCGGCCCGTCGCCCGCCGGGAGGCGCAGGTCGGCACACTGGTCCGGGTGGTCGCCGTAGGAGACGGTGGCATCCGGGGGCGGGGACGGGCGGGTCAGCACCTCGCGCGGGTCGGAGAGCATGCGGCGACGGTAGCGTCCACCGGTCCGGCCGCGTGCACATGGTCGGCGTGGGTAAAGATGGGTGCCATGACCGAAGCGCACTCCGCCGGACACGACGACGAACAGGGCAACGATGGCATCCCCGGCACCGTGGTGGTGGTCGGGCCGGACGGCCGCCCGGTCGGCACGGTGCAGACCGACGAGGGCAAGGGCGAGGACCCGACCCGTCTGGTCGAGCAGCCGGCCAAGGTGATGCGGATCGGCAGCATGATCAAGCAGCTGCTGGAGGAGGTGAAGGCGGCGCCGCTCGACGACGCGAGCCGGCACCGGATGCGGGAGATCCACGAGCGCTCGATCGTCGAGCTGAAGGAGGGCCTCGCCCCCGAGCTGCGCGAGGAACTGGAGCGGATCTCGCTGCCGTTCACCGAGCAGCAGGCGCCGAGCGAGGGTGAGCTGCGCATCGCGCACGCCCAGCTGGTGGGCTGGCTGGAGGGGCTGTTCCACGGCATCCAGGCCGCGCTGGTGGCCCAGCAGATGGCCGCCCGCGTCCAGCTGGAGCAGATGCGCTCCGGCCGCCAGGCGCTGCCGAGCGGCCCGGGCGGCGTGATTCCGGGCATGCCGGGGATGCCCGGCGGCGAGGGCCACGCGCCCGGCCAGTACCTGTGACCCGTCGGCCGGGGCGCGTCACGCGCCCCGGCCGCTCAGTCCACCCCGAAGACCTTCTCCAGGTACGCCGCGACGCCGTCCTCGGTGTTGGGCCCGGTGACCTCGTGTGCGATCTCGCGTACGGCCGGGTGGGCGTTGGCGACGGCCACCGCCCGTCCCGCCCAGGCCAGCATCGGCACGTCGTTGGGCATGTCGCCGAAGGCCAGCACGTCCCGCTCGCCGATGCCGAGACGCTCCGCGTACCAGGCCAGACCGGCCGCCTTGGTGACGCCGGCCGCCGAGATCTCGATCAGCCCGCTGTACGACGAGTGGGTCGCCTCGGCCAGCCCTTCCAGCGCGCCCGCCACCACCCGCACGAAGACGTCCGGGTCCTGCTCACCGGCCCGGGCCAGCAGCTTCACCGCGGGCGCGGACAGCAGCTCCTCGGGCGACTCGACGGCCCGGATCGCGTCGAGGTCGGCGTCCCAGCGCAGCGGGTAGTGCGCCTCGTGCCGCATCTGCCGGCTGTCCACGATCTCCACCGCGAAGCTCACCCCGGGCACCTCGGCGCGCAGGCGCCGGGCCACCTCCGCCAGCAGCTCCGGGGCGAGCGGGTCGGCCCGCAGCACCTGGTCGGTGACCGGGTCGTACACCACCGCGCCGTTGGCGCAGATCGCCGGCAGCGGCTCGGCGAGCTGCTCGTACACCATCTGGAGCCAGCGGATCGGACGGCCGGTGACCAGGACGACCGGCGTGCCGGCGGCGTTGATGCGGGCCAGCACCGCGGCGGTACGCGCGCTGAGCGTCCGGTCGTCGCGCAGCAGCGTGCCGTCGATGTCGGAGGCGACGAGGCGAGGTGGATCTTCCATCACCGGGAGAGTAGCCGGTCCAGGTAGACCGCGACGCCGTCGTCGTCGTTGCGCAAGGTGATCTCGTCCGCCGCGGCGCGCACCTCCGGGTGGGCGTTCGCCACCGCCACCCGGGCCCAGCCGGCCCAGTCGAACATCGGCAGGTCGTTCGGCTGGTCGCCGAAGACCAGCACGTCGGCCGGGTCCACGCCGAGCCGCTCGGCGATGACACTCAGCCCGCTGGCCTTGTCGGTGCGGGGCGGGCAGATCTCGACGAAGTCGAGCCCGGCCTGGGTGAGCGTGGCCACGTCCGGTGGCACGATCGCCCGCGCCGCGGCCAGCAGCTCGTCCACGTGGTGGTCGGCGGTACGCGCGAACGCCTTGATCACGTCGCAGGACAGGCACTCGACCCGGCTGCGGGCCTCGAACCGGTCCGGATAGGGCCAGCTCGGGTGGTAGTCGCCCCAGAGCGGCGCGTCGTGCTCGTCCGACGCCTCCACCATCACCGTCAGCGGGCCGACCGCAGCCTCCAGGTCGGTGAGGATCCGGGCCAGCACCTCGCCGGGCAGCCGCTCGTCCCGCAGCACCAGGGGCCCTTCCGGGTCGCTCTGGTCCACCACCCGGCCGCCGCCGGCCATCACCAGGAAGTCGGCGGCCCGGATGTCGTTGCGGGTGAGTTCGGTCAGACGCGGTCCGCGGCCGGTCGCGCCGACCACCGGGATCCCGGCGGACCGCACCCGGTCCAGCACCCGATGGGTGTACGCGGAGACGGTCTCGTCGCTGCGCACGAGCGTGCCGTCGAGGTCGGTGGCGATCAGCTTGGGCAGTCCCGGGCGGGTCATGGTTCCTCCTTCGCCCGCCGCCGTCACGCCGGCCGACCAGGTCCTCGGTGCCGCGACCATGGGACGGCGGGCAGCAACCGTATCTCGCGGAAGGGGCGGCAACCACGGCTTTCCGGCGAATCGGCGGCGAAGCTCCGGTGGCCGCCGGACGCGTCGGCGGACCTGGTTCAGTAGGACCGTTCGGGGCCGGCGAACGGCACCGTGGGCTGCACCGTCAGATCCGCCGGGGCCGGTGGCACGTCGTCCTCGTCCGTCCGGCGGCGGCGGTCGGGCCGGTCGTCGTCCGGCTCCCCGTCGGCGGGCGTCCCGCCGGCCGCCCGGCCGGCCAGGTGCAGCGCGGCCGCCAGCAGCGCGACGGCGACGAACGCGCTGACCAGACCGCGTCCGTGCTCGACCTCCAGGCGCTGCTCGCCGACGAAGAACAGGATGCGCCGGGCCAGTTGTTCGAGGGAGCCGGCGGTCGCGACCAGCACTCCGAGCAAGCCCGCCGCGAGACCCAGCCCGGCCAGCCGGGCGTGCTGCCGTACCGCGGGGGCACCGCGCAGCGCCAGCCCCACCGCGACCGACAGCCCGAGCAGGCCCACGAGGTACGCCGTACCGAACCCGCCGATCTCGGAGATGCCGCCGGTCAGCCGGGCGGGCGCGTCGTCGCCCCGGGCCTCGGCCGGCACCGTGATCGCCAGCCACTCACCGAGCAGCGAGGCGATCGCGGCCACGGCGCCGAGCCCGGTGAGCACGGGCGGCAGGCGGCGGTCCCGGCCCAGCGCGGCGAGCGAGCGCGCGGCCCGGCCGGACGACTCCGGCTCGGCGTCGCCCCACTCGACGATCGTGGTGTCGTCGGACCGGTTGTCCTGCAGGGGGATTCGCTTGTCCTGCCGGGGAACGGGGAGATCCTGCGACATGGCCACCCTTCCCGTACGCGGGCCTGCGTCGAATCATGGCACAGCCCGCTCCCGACGGCCGGGATCGCGACCCCGAGGTCCGGTGCGGGGCGGCCCGCTTTCGGTTAGCGTCGGTGCCATGCCTATCCGTACCGCATCCGCTCGCTGGCAGGGCAACCTCACCGAGGGGTCCGGCACCGTCCGCACCGGCAAGGGCGGCCTGTCCGGCAACTACTCCTTCAAGTCGCGCTTCGAGGAGGGCGAGGGCACCAACCCCGAGGAGCTGATCGGCGCCGCACACGCCGGCTGCTTCTCGATGGCTCTCTCCAAGCAGCTCGCCGACGCCGGCGCCCAGGAGACGGCGGTGGAGACCACCGCCAAGGTGCACTTCGACAAGACCGACGCCGGCATGACGGTGACCCGCATCGACCTGGAGACAGTGGGCCAGGTTCCGGGCATCGACCAGGCCGAGTTCACCAAGCTCGCCGAGGCGGCCAAGGAGAACTGCCCGATCTCCCGGCTGCTGTCGCCGGGCGCGCAGATCACGCTGAACGCCCGTCTGGCCTGACATCGCGTACGGCACGGCGGGGGTGTCCTGCGGGGCGCCCTCGCCGTGCGGTGTGCCCGATCCGGAGGGAGTGACCGGGCCGCGTGGCCGTGGAGATGAGCCGGGACCGGTTCGAGGAACTGGTCGGCGAGGCGCTCGACGAGGTGCCCGAGGAACTGCTCGGGTTGATGAGCAACGTGGTCATCCTGGTGGAGGACGACCCGCCGCCGGGCGAGGACCTGCTCGGCCTGTACGAGGGGCATTCGCTCACCTCTCGCGGCTGGGACTACTCCGGCGTGCTGCCCGACCGCATCCTGATCTACCGCAACCCGATCCTGGCGATCTGCGACACCGACGACGACGTCGTCGACGAGGTGGCGATCACCGTGGTGCACGAGATCGCCCACCACTTCGGCATCGACGACGAGCGCCTGCACGCCCTGGGCTGGGGCTGACCGGCCTCCGGCGCGTCCCCGCCCGGCTGATTCCGGCGGTTGCGCCGGTCCCCTAACCTGCGGATCAGGCAGATCCTGATGCAGGAGGAAAACCCATGCGCAGCGCGCTGTTCTCCGCGGAGAACCTTGAGAAGGAGTCCCAGCAGCCGGGCATGCGGTTGCAGAACTCCAAGATGCTGAAGATCGAGCTGAACGGCGAGGCGATGGCCCGGGTCGGGTCGATGGTCGCCTACCAGGGGCAGGTGCAGTTCCAGGCGCTCGGCTCCGGCGGCATCGGCAAGTTCATCAAGCAGCGGCTCACCGGCGAGGGCGTGCCGCTGATGAAGGTCTCCGGGCGCGGCGACGTCTTCCTCGCCGACTTCGCCAAGGACGTGCACGTCATCGACCTGGAGCCGGGCGACGCGCTGTCCATCAACGGCTCCAGCGTGCTGGCGTTCGACTCGACGCTCCAGTACGACATCAAGATGGTCGGCGGCGCCGGTTTCGCGTCCTCGTCCGGCCTGTTCAACTGCGTCTTCACCGGCCACGGCCGGATCGCCGTCACCACCAAGGGCACCCCGGTGGTGCTCAACGTGGACGCGCCGACGTACGTGGACCCGCAGGCGGCGGTCTGCTGGTCGGCGAACCTCCAGACCGGCTACCACCGCGCCGAGCAGCTCGGGCTCGGCACGCTGCTCGGCCGCAGCACCGGTGAGGCGTTCACGATGAGCTTCGCCGGTCAGGGCTTCGTCGTGGTCCAGCCCTCGGAGGAGCCTCCGGTGGCCGGCAGCGGCTCCCAGCAGCAGGGCGGCGTGCTCGGCGGCCTGCTTCAGTGACCTTCCGGTGCCCGGGGCGTCCGCCGAGGTCGCCCCGGGCCGGTCAGCTCAGCTCGCCGGCCCGCAGCCGGGCCACCCAGGCCGCCGCGTCGGCGTAGTCGGCGTCGGTGAGCCCGGGCGGCACCGGCGTCTGCTGGTCACCCGCCGCCGTGCTCCAGCGGTGCCGGGGGTACGACCCCAGGAACCGCACGTCGGCGCAGACCCGGCGCAGCCCCTGCAACGCCTCACCGAGGCGTACGTCGGCGACGTGTCCGGCGCAGTCCAGGAAGAACACGTAGCGGCCGAGCGCCTCGCCGGTCGGGCGGGACTCGATCCGGGTCATGTTCACGCCGCGCACCGCCAGTTCCATCAGCACCGCCAGCAGCGCGCCCACCCGGTCGTGGGCCAGGCACACCGCGAGCGAGGTGAGGTCGTCGCCGGTGGAGTTCGTGCTGGCCGCCCGCGCCGGCACCACACTGTCCGACGTCCGCTCCGTCGCGGCCCACCCGCAGGCGTCCACCCAGTGCCGGGGCTGGCTGCGGGAGCACCTGC
>NZ_RCVK01000359.1:0-12560 GCF_003667485.1 Micromonospora sp. BL1 | reverse complement strand
CCTCGGGGTGGATCTACGGGGTGGGGATCATCCTGCACCCCCGGGGCCTGCGGCGGCAGTCCCCGGTCGGTGCGCTGCGGGCGTGACAGCGCTCCCGGCGTAACATCGTGGGTCGACCGTGCCGCTGTCCGGATGGACGTGTCACACGCTCCGCCGCACCGGCGACGGTCGCGCGGTGTGCGACTGTTGTCTGAGTCAGGATCAGCAGGGCATTCGGAAGGAGCCCGACATCACCAGCGAACTCCCGCGACTCGCGGCGGTTACCCGACCGCAGCGGGGTTCCGGCGCGTCGGGTGCCGTCTACGTGCCGTCGGCCGGGGCGGGGCTGCACGGCGGCGTCCCGCCGGGCGAGCGGCTGCGGGTGCTGCTGGTCGAGGACGACGAGGGCGACGCCTTCCTGGTCGGCGAGCTGCTCGCCGAGACCAACTCGATGATCGACCTGCTGGTCGCCACGAGCCTCAGCGAGGCCCGGCAGCGGGTGATGGGCGTGGACTGCGTCCTGCTCGACCTGGGCCTGCCCGACGCGCAGGGCCTGGACGGGCTGCGCCGGGTGCTGGAGATGGCCAGCGGCGCCGCGGTCTGTGTGCTGACCGGCCGCTCGGACGAGCACCTGGGCATCGTCGCGGTCGCCGAGGGGGCGCAGGACTACCTGGTCAAGGGCCAGGTCGACGGCGTCCTGCTGACCCGGGCGCTGCGGTACGCGGTCGAGCGCAAGCGGGCCGACGAGAACGCCCGCCGGCTGCGCGAGGTGGAGCTGCGCCAGGCCGAGTCCGCCCGCCTGGAGCGCGGCCTGCTGCCGCAGCCGCTGATGACCACCGACGAGGTGTCGGTGCACACGTTCTATCGGCCCGGCCGGCACGCCGCGCTGATCGGCGGCGACTTCTACGACGTGGTGCAGACCCAGCCGGACCGGATCGACCTGATCGTCGGCGACGTCTGCGGGCACGGCGTGGACGAGGCCGCGCTCGGCGTCGAACTGCGCGTGGCCTGGCGGGCGCTGGTGCTGGCCGGGGTGCCGGACGACGAGGTGCTGCCCGCGCTGGAGCAGGTGCTGATGAGCGAGCGCCGCCTCCAGGAGATCTTCGCGACGGTGGCCACCGCCCGGCTCGATCTGGCGTCGGCGCGGGCCACCGTACGCCTCGCCGGTCACCCGCCGCCGCTGCTGCTCAGCGGCGGCAAGGTCGCGCCGGTGCCGGCCAAGGGCGGGTTGCTGCTGGGCGTACGCCCGCGCCGCCCGGTCGCCTTCGACCTGGAGTTCGACACCGACGACTGGTCCCTGCTGATGTACACCGACGGCCTCATCGAGGGCCGGGTGGACGGCGGGGACGAACGCCTCGACGTGCCGGGCCTGACCGGGCTGCTCGCCGAACCGGCGAACCGGGCGGTGCCGCTGTCCGAACTGCCCGCGTGGCTGGTCGGGCGGGCCGAGCAGATCAACGGTGGTCCGTTGGCCGACGACGTGGCGATGTTGCTGGTGACCCGGGGCACCGGCCGGTGAGCGAACAGCGAACCGGTCCGGCAAGTCCCGCAGTGCCGAACGGAGAAGAACCTGTGAAGGCGTACCAGCAGGGTTGGACCCTGCGGCGGCGGGTGGCCGCGCTGCTCGGCGTGGTGGTGGTGCTGCTGCTCGGCTTGGCCGCCGCAGAGGCGGCGGTCGCCGCGAAGAACCGGCAGAACATCGACGCGGTGCTGCTCAAGACCGGTCCGCTGCGTGTCCAGGCGCAGGAGCTGATGAGCGTCCTGCTCGACCAGGAGACCTCGGTGCGCGGGTACGCGGTGAACGGTGACCGCGGTGACCTGGAGCCCTACCGCGAGGGCGTGAAGCGGGAGCAGGACCTGGTCGCCTCGATCCGCGACCTCTCCGCCGACTACCCGGACGTGCGCCGGTCGCTGGTCGTGGTGGAGCAGGAGACCGCGCAGTGGCGGACCCAGGTGGCCGAGCCGGTCATCACCACCGTCGAGCGGGACGGCCCGGAGGCCGGCCAGGCGCTGATCACCGACGCGACCCGCCAGCAGTTCGACGGCATCCGCACGGCGGTGAACACGCTTCAGGAGGAGATCCTCACGGTCCGGCAGGAGACCGCCGACCGGGTCAACGCGACGAGCAACACGCTCGTCGTACTGCTGATCATCGCCGCGCTGGTGGTGACGACGGCCGGCGTGGTCATGCTGCTCTCGCTGGACCGGATCCTGATCCGCCCGCTGGCCGACCTGGTCGGTCAGGTGCGTGAGGTGGCCGACGGCGACTACCGGCACCGCATCGAGGGGTCCGGGCCGCCGGAGTTCCGCCGGCTCGCCGACGACATCGACCAGATGCGGATGAAGATCGCCCGGGAGCTGGACGAGGTACGCGAGGCCCGGGAGCGCATCGAGTGGGTCAACAGCCAGTTGCAGAAGCAGGCCGAGGAGCTGACCCGGTCCAACCGTGACCTGGAGCAGTTCGCGTACGTCGCCTCGCACGACCTCCAGGAGCCGCTGCGCAAGGTGGCGAGCTTCTGCCAGCTCCTGCAGCGGCGGTACGCCGGGCAGCTCGACGAGCGGGCCGACCAGTACATCGCGTTCGCGGTCGACGGCGCGCAGCGCATGCAGCGGCTGATCAACGACCTGCTGGCGTTCTCCCGGATCGGGCGGTTGACCACCGGTTTCACCGAGGTCGACCTGAACAAGGTGATGGGCGACGTGGCGGGGCAGACCGAGGCGGCGTTGCAGTACTCCGACGCGGAGCTGACCTGGGGCGAGATGCCCACCATCCGCGGCGAGGAGCCGCTGCTGACCAACCTGCTGGTCAACCTGGTCAGCAACTCGGTGAAGTTCCGCCGGCCCGACGTGCCGCCGAAGGTGCACGTGTCGGCGCGGCTGGTGGACGGCGAGTGGGAGATCAGCTGCCGGGACAACGGCATCGGGATCGAACCGGAGTTCGCCGACAAGATCTTCGTGATCTTCCAGCGGCTGCACTCGAAGGACGCGTACCCGGGCACCGGCATCGGACTGGCCATCGTCAAGAAGATCGTGGAGTATCACGGCGGCCGGGTCTGGGTGGACACCGACGCCGACGAGGGCACCACGATCCGGTTCACGCTGCCCGCGCTGGAGGCCGACATCGAGGCCGCCAAGGCGGCGGAGACCGCGGCGGACGACGACACGACGGACGCGCAGGACGCCGCGGAGCCGGCCGAGGCGCCGGCCGCCGAGGGCGCCGACGGTGACCCGGCGGACGTCGGGCGGCAGCCGGACGGCGAGGCACGCGAAGAGCCGCCCGCGGAGGCGGACCGACACGGTACAAACGGTGGCATGAAGGAGACGGTGGGATGACCGCGCCCGCGGACGGCAAGAGCCCGATCGAGGTCCTGCTCGTCGAGGACGACCCCGGCGACGTGCTGATGACCCAGGAGGCGTTCGAGGAGCACAAGCTCCGCAACCGCCTCACCGTCGTCTCCGACGGCGCCGAGGCGCTCGCCTACCTGCGCCGCGAGGGCCAGTACGCGGACGCGGTGACGCCCGACCTGGTCCTGCTCGACCTGAACCTGCCCCGCCGGGACGGCCGGGAGGTGCTGGAGGAGATCAAGAAGGACGAGGAACTGCGGCGGATCCCGGTCGTGGTGCTCACCACCTCGCAGGCCGACGAGGACATCCTGCGCAGCTACCAGCTGCACGCCAACGCCTACGTGACCAAGCCGGTGGACTTCGAGCGCTTCATCTCGGTGGTCCGCCAGATCGACGAGTTCTTCGTCAGCGTGGTCAAGCTGCCGCCGCGTGGCTGACCCGCTGCTGGACGACGTCGGCGCGCTGCTGAAGGAGGCGGCGGCCAAGGTCGTCGTGCCGTTGTTCCGCCGGCTCGACGCGTCCGACATCTCCGAGAAGGCACCCGGCGAGGTGGTCACCGTCGCCGACCGCGAGGCCGAGGCGCTGATCTCCGAAGGGCTGCGGCGGCTGCGTCCCGGCTCGGTGGTGGTCGGCGAGGAGGCCGTCGCCGACGACCCGGACCTGCTGCGGCACCTGCGCGGCAGCGGCGACGTGTGGCTCGTCGACCCGGTCGACGGCACCTCCAACTTCGCCGCCGGCCGCCGGCCGTTCGCGCTGATGGCGGCGCTGCTCACCGACGGCGTACCGGTGGCCTCCTGGGTGTACGACCCGCTCGACGGCACGATGGCGGCGGGCCGGCTCGGCGCCGGCACCGAGCTGGACGGCGCGTCGCTGAGTACGCCGCAGGCCGAGCCGCGGGTGGGCGCGCTGCGCGGCACCGCGGCGACGAAGTTCCTGCCGCCGGACTTCCGCCGCCGGGTGGAGGAGGGCGGGCGCCGCATCGGTGAGCTGCTGCCCGGCCAGCACTGCGCCGGCCGGGAGTACCTGGACGTGCTCACCGGCACGCAGCAGTTCGTGCTGTTCTGGCGCACCCTGCCGTGGGACCACACACCCGGCGCGTTGCTGGTGCGCGAGGCCGGTGGCGTTGCCCGCCGGTTCGACGGCACCGACTACCACCCGGCCGACGAGGGCCGGGGGCTGCTCGTCGCGGCCAGCCCGGAGATCTGGGACGAGGTGAGCGCCGCCCTGCTGGGCGGTTGAGCGGCGCTGCGCGACGAGCACGGCACGCTGCGTCGACGTCGGACGCCCTACGCCGTCGCCGGCCTGGCGTGTCGCGCGTGGTCCGGTATCGTGACCGGCGGTCTCCGCCAGCAGGCCGCCGTCCGGCGCCGGCGGAGACGCCGCTCGGTGTGCGGGGGCCGGCGGTCGACGGAAGGACCATCACGTGCCCAGGACCAGCCCTACCGGCCGGCGCGTCCGGCGGTCGCTGCTCGCCGCGCTCGCCGCGATGGCCGTGCTGCTCGGCTCCGGCGTGGCCGTCGGGCCGGCCGCCGCCGTACCCAGCCCGAACGCCCCGAACGAGGGCGGCAGCAAGCAGCTGCGGGCCGCGTTGGAGGCGGCGGCGAAGGGCCACATCGAGGCCCAGAACAAGCTGGAGAACTCCAAGCGCCGGCAGAAGGCGCTCGCCGCCCAGCTCAGCGACATCGAGGTACGCCTCGTCGGGCTCAGCGCGCAGGCCGGTGAGGTCGCCGCGCAGTCGTACCGGATGGGCCGGCTGACCGCGACGTCGATGCTGCTGGCCAGCGCCGACCCGAACGACTTCCTCAAGCGCGCGGCCGAGCTGGACGTGATGGCCCAGCGGGACAGCAAGCGGTTGCGGGAACTGGCCGACGCGAAGGCGCAGGCGGCCGAGGCGAAGCTCGCCATCGACGCCGAGGTGCGCGAGCAGGCCAAGCAGGTCGCGGTGCAGGCCCGCAAGAAGAAGGACGCCGAGGTGGCGCTGGCGAAGGTCAGCTCCGGCGCCGGGTCCGGGTTCAACGGCACGTCCTCGTCGGCGAAGCCCGCGCCGCGCAACTCGGACGGCTCGTGGCCGTCGGAGTCCTGCTCGGTGGACGACCCGACGCCCGCGTCCGGCTGCATCACGCCGCGCACGCTGCACATGCTCCAGCAGGCCAAGGGGGCCGGTTACAAGCGCTACGCCTCGTGTCACCGCAGCGGTGGCGGCGGCGAGCACCCCAAGGGCCGGGCCTGCGACTTCTCCGCCGCAAGCGGCGGGTTCGAGGACAAGACCGCCACCGGCGGCGACAAGGCGTACGGCGACAGCCTCGCCGCCTGGGCGAAGAACAACGCGAACCGCCTCGGCATCATGTACGTCATCTGGTATCGGCAGATCTGGATGCCGAACACCGGCTGGCGCGCGTACAGCGGCGGCGGCAGCCCGGCGGCGGACCACACAAACCATGTTCACATCTCGATGTATTGACCCGGTCCGCCGCGAGCGCTGCGTAGCATCGCCACGGTGAGCAGCACATCGTCCGACGTCATCGCGGAACCGGCGGCCGGCGCCCCGGTTCCGCCCCGGGCCCTGCCCAACGGGCTCGCCGCGTTCCTCGTCTTCCTCTCCAGCGGGGCCGTGCTGGTCCTGGAGACCGTGTCGTTGCGCCTGGTCGGCCCGTACGTCGGGGTGACCCTCCAGGTGACCAGCTCGGTCATCGGCATGGCGCTGGCCGCCATCGCGTACGGGGCGTGGTTCGGCGGGTGGCTCGCCGACCGGCGTGACCCGCGCACCCTGCTCGCCCCGGCGCTGGTGCTGGCCGGCATCGCCACCGCCGTCACGCTGCCGATCGTCCGGTACGCCGGCGAGGTGCTGCGCGGCGGCGCGGCCAGCGCCGTGCTCCTGCTGACCGCGCTCACCGTCCTGCTGCCCGCCGCGCTGCTGGCCGGGATCACCCCGCTCGTGGTGAAGCTCCAGCTCGCCGACCTGCGCCGGACCGGGCAGGTGGTGGGCAAGCTGTCCGGCATCGGCACGCTCGGCGGCATCACCGCCACGCTCGGCACCGGCTTCGTGCTGGTGGCCGCGCTGTCCAGCACCGTCATCGTGCTGGGGCTGGCCGCCGTGCTCGGCGTGACCGGGCTGGCGCTCGGCTTCTGGCTGCGCCGGCAGGCCGGACCCAGCGGGCTGTCCGCGCCGGGCCGGGTCAAGGCCGCGCTGGCGCTGCTCGGCCTGGCCGCCGCCGGGCTCACCGCCGCGGCGCCGAACCCGTGCGACGTGGAGACCGCGTACCACTGCGCGCGCGTCGAGGTGGACCCGTCGTGGCCGCAGGGGCGCACGCTCTACCTCAACTCGGCCGAGCACTCGTACGTCGACCTGAACGAGCCGAACCACCTCAAGTACGCGTACACGCAGTGGATCGGCCTGGTCGCGGACGTGGCGCGGCCGGCGAAGCAGCCGATGGACGCGCTGCACCTGGGCGGCGGCGGCTTCACCGTGCCGCACTACCTGGCCGCGACCCGGCCCGGCACCGACAACCTGGTGTTCGAACTCGACGGCGGGCTGGTCGAGCTGGACCGGCGGGAGCTGGGCCTGCGTACCGGCCCGCAGATGCGGGCCGAGGTGGGCGACGCGCGGGTGCTGCTGCGCGGCGAGCCGACCGACAGCCGCGACTTCATCGTGGGCGACGCGTTCGGCCACCTCGTGGTGCCGTGGCACCTGGCGACCCGGGAGATGGCCGCCGACATCCGCCGGGTGCTGCGCCCGGACGGGATCTACGTGCAGAACGTCATCGACTACCCGCCGGGCCGGTTCATCCGGGCCGAGCTGGCCACCGTGAAGGCCGAGTTCGCGCACGTCGCGCTCATCGCACCGCCCGGCGCGATCGACGGGCAGCAGGGCGCCAACTTCGTGATCGTCGCCTCGGACGCGCCATTGCCGCTCGCCGCGATCCCGCCCGGGCTGAAGCTGCTGCCCGAACGGGCCGAGCTGATGGACGAGGCGGCGGTGACCGGGTGGGTGGGCGACGCGATGGTGCTCACCGACGACTACGCGCCGGTGGACCAACTGCTGGCGACCGCCTGAACGGGTGACTTTCCTGACCGATTCCGACCGCTGAGGTGTACCGGGGTCGACTTCGGGCAACAGGACCGACCATGGGTGGACCGGTCAGGAACGGCGTGCAACTGCTCGGCGAGCGATACCGGTTGGTCGAGCAGCTGGGTGCGGGCGGCATGTCGGTCGTCTGGCGCGGCTACGACGAGGTGCTGGGCCGGCAGGTGGCGGTCAAGGTGCTGGCGTCGCGGCTGGCCAGCGACAAGGCGTTCCGGCACCGGATCCGGGTGGAGGCGCAGGCCGCCGCGCGGCTGTGCCACCCCAACATCACCAACGTGTACGACTACGGCGAGTCGGTGCAGGTCGGCTTGACCGTGCCGTACGTGGTGATGGAACTGGTCGACGGCGGTCCGCTCAGCGGGCGGCTCGGCCGCGACGGGCAGCTTCCCTGGCGGGAGGCCATGACCATCGGCGCGGAGGTCGCCTCGGCGCTCGCCGCCGCGCACGCCCGTGGCGTGGTGCACCGGGACGTGACGCCGGGCAACGTCATGCTGACCCCGACCGGGGTGAAGGTCGTCGACTTCGGCATCTCGGCGCTGGTGGGGGAGAGCGACAAGGGGCCCGACGGCGCGCTGCTCGGCACGCCCGCGTACCTGGCGCCGGAGCGGCTGGACAACGGCCACGTCTCGCCGGCCACCGACGTGTACGCGGTCGGGCTGCTGCTCTACCGGATGCTGACCGGCCGCCTGCCGTGGCAGGCCAGCACCACCACCCAGATGCTGCGCGCGCACATGTACCGCGACCCGGACCCGATGCCCGCGGTGCCGGGCCTGCCCGAGCCGGTCGCCGCGCTGGTGCAGCGGTGCCTGGCGAAGCGCCCCGAGGACCGCCCGGCCACCGCCGAGGTGGCCCGTACGCTCGCCGAGGCGGCGGGCATCGCGGCGATCGTGCCGGTGTCGCCGGCGTTCGGCCGGATGGATCCGGAGCTCGCCGAGAACGCAGGCACCACGATCCTGCCGTGGTCGGCGGAGACGGACGCGCTGCCGTTCTCGGCGGTGCGCACCCGGACCCGGCGGGCGGTGGCGCGGCGGCGCAAGGTGGAGGCCGGCGTGGCCGCCGTCGGACTGGTCGCGGTGACCGCCACGCTGTGGGGTCTCACGTCGCGCAGCCCGGCCAGCGGCGGGGTGGAGCCGACCGAGGCGCGGATGAGCCTGCCCGAGCCGACGCCGTGCGCTGTCGACTACTCGCTGCGCCGCGACACCGGCAAGGAGTTCTCCGCCGAGCTGACGCTCACCAACACCAGCGACCGGGAACTGCGCGGCTGGACCATGAACTTCACGTTCCCTGGCAAGCAGACGGTCACCACGTCCCAGCCCACGGCACGTCAGGCGGGGCGTACCGTCTCGATCGCCGCGCCGGCGACGGACCCGGCGCTGGCGCCCGGCGCGTCGACGAAGCTGACGCTCGCCGGTCGCTACACCGGGAGCAACACGCTGCCGGTCGAGTTCACGCTCGGCGACAGCACCTGCGGCGTACAGGTCTCCGGCATCGCCGGCTCGGCGCCGACCACCGCGCCGCCGGTGAAGACGCCGGTCAAGCCGGCCACCAAGAGCACCGCGAAGACCACCACCAAGAGCGGGCCGGCGAAGGCCAAGCCGGCGAAGCCCAAGGCCGCGCCGAAGCCGCCCAAGGGCAAGGAGGGCCCGAAGGGAAAAGCACAGTAGACCGGCCGAAGGGGGGTGAGCACGGCAAGGGCAAGGGTCCGAAGAAGGGCTGACGGTCAGGTCGACGGCTCCGGTCAGGTCAGTGCGGAGAAGCGCTGCACCTGGGAGATGCCGCCCTCCACGATGAGCACGCTGTCCGCCCCCAGCACCGTCTCCGGCCCGGCGTAGCGGAACGGTTCCCCGGGCTGCTTCTCGCCCACCACCATCACGCCGTACCGGTCCTGCGGGGCGATGTCGCGCAGCGACCGTCCGACCAGCGGCGCCGGCACCTTGATCTTGGCGATGGCGAACGCGTCGTCGAACTCGATGAAGTCGAGCATCCGGCTGACGATCAGATGCGCCACCCGCTCGCCGGTCTCCGCCTCGGGGAAGACCACGTGGTGCGCGCCCACCGAGTGCAGGATCTTCGCGTGCTTCTCCGAGGTGGCCCGCGCCCAGATCTGCTCGATCCCCAGCTCGGCCAGCGCCAGGACGGTGAGCACGCTCGCCTCCAGCGACGCGCCGATCGCGACCACGACCCGGCGGAAGTCCGCCAGCCCGAGCTGGCGCAGCACCACCTCCTCGGTGCTGTCCGCCTGCACCACCCGGTCGAGGTCGGCCGACCAGTGCTGGACCCGGTTCGGGTCGTGGTCGACCGCCAGCACCTCGTGACCGAGCCGGGACAGGGACTCCGCCAGGCGCGCGCCGAACCGGCCCAGGCCGATCACCGCGATGCCGGTCTCCTCCGGATGTCTAGCCGACAATGGGTTGCTCCTCCGGGTAGCGGTACAGCCGTCGACGGGTGTTCAACGCGATGGCCGAGCCGAGCGTGAGCGGCCCGATCCGGCCGATGTACATGAGCGCGGTCAGCACGTACTGGCCCGGCGGGGAGAGCTGACCGGACACCCCGACGGTCAGGCCGGTGGTGCTGAACGCGGAGGTGACCTCGAACAACGCGGCCGAGAACGATATGTGCGAGGTCAGCGCGATCAGGCCGACCGTCCCGCCGGCCACGAGCGCCACGCTCAGCAGCGCCACGGTCAGCGCCTGCCGCTGGCTGGCCGCCGCCACCCGGCGGCGTCCGACGGTGGTGTCCGGCTCGCCCCGCAGCTCGGCCCAGATGGCGAAACCGAGCAGGAAGAACGTGGAGACCTTGATGCCGCCCGCGGTGCTGGCGCTGCCGCCGCCGATGAACATCAGGCCGATCAGCATGGGGTAGCTCTCGTCGGTGAGCCGCCCGACGTTCACCACGTCGAAGCCGCCGGTACGGCTCAACGCGATCTGGGTGAACGACGCCAGCACCTTGCCCGGCACGTCGAAGGTGCCGATCGTGAACGGGTTGCCCCACTCGGCCAGCAGCAGGTAGGCGACGCCGAAGACGGTCAGCACCACGCTGCCCCAGACGGTCAGTTTCGTGGCGACCGCCCAGCGCTCGGGCTGCCGCCACTCGCGTACCGCCTCGAACAGCGCCGGGAAACCGAGCCCGCCGATGATCGCGCCGATGCTGAGCGGCAGCGCGACCCAGCCGTCGCGGGAGAACGCGACCAGACCGTCGGAGTAGAGCGCGAACCCGCCGTTGTTGAACGCCTGGACCGAGTGGAACACCGCCGACCACAGCGCCCGGCCCGGCCGGTAGTCGTACGCCAGGAACAGGCGCGCGGCGATCACCGCCGTCATCAGGGCCTCGGTGACGAAGACGGTGGCCGCGATGCGCAGCAGCAACCGGCGTACGTCGCCGAGGCCGAACTCGGCGGTCTCCGCCTGCACGAGCAGCCGGTTACGCAGGCCGAGCTGACGGGAGACGGCCAGGATCACCAGCGACGCCCCGGTCAGGATGCCCAGACCGCCGAGCTGCGTCAGCACGGTGATCATCACGAGGCCGAAGCCGTTCCAGTAGTTCGGCGTGTCGGTGATCGCCATCCCGGTCACCGACACCGCCGACGTGGACGTGAACAGCGCGGTGACGAACGGGGTGTACCGCTGCTCGCTGGTGGCCCAGGGCAGCATGAGCAGGCCGGTGCCGACCAGGATCACCGCCAGGAACCCCAACGGCACCAGCCGTACGGGCTTCCGGAGCAGGCGGCGCATCCCGTCATCTTCCGTCCGGAGATTCACCGGCAGGTCAGGAACCGACCAACTGGCGGTCAACCACGCCCGGTCTGCTGTGCGTACCCATCGACGACAGGAGACGGCGTTGCGACGTACCCTTTCCGCCCTCGGCGTGGCCGGCGCGCTGCTCGCGGCGGCCGCAGTGGTGGTGCCGGCAGTGGCCGCCCAGGCCGGCCCGGACACCCGCGCCGAGCGTGCCCCCGCGGCCCAGCGGCCGATCGTGATCGGTCACCGCGGCGCGAGCGGCTACCGCCCGGAGCACACCCTGGAGGCCTACCGGCTCGCCATCCGCCAAGGCGCCGACTTCATCGAGCCGGACCTGGTCGCGACCAAGGACAGCGTCCTGGTCGCGCGGCACGAGAACGAGATCTCCGGTACGACCGACGTGGCCGCCCGCCCCGAGTTCGCCGCCCGTAAGGCGACGAAGACCATCGACGGGGTCACCGTCACCGGCTGGTTCACCGAGGACTTCACGCTGGCGGAGCTGAAGACGCTGCGGGCCAAGGAGCGGCTGCCCCAGGTGCGGGTCGCCAACACCGCGTTCGACGGCAGGTTCGAGATCCCGACGTTCCAGGAGGTCATCGACCTGGCGCGGGCCGAGTCGAAGGCCCGGGGCCGGACCATCGGCGTCTACCCGGAGACCAAGCACCCGACCTACTTCGCGTCGATCGGGCGCGCGCTGGAGGAGCCGCTGGTGGCGGTGCTGCGCCGCAACCGGCTCACCCACCGGAACGACCCGGTGTTCGTCCAGAGCTTCGAGACCGCCAACCTGCGCAAGCTCGACAAGATGATCGACGTACGGCTGGTGCAGCTCATGGACGCGTCCGGCGCGCCCTACGACTTCGTCGCGGGCGGCGACAAGCGGACCTACGCGGACCTGGCCACGCCCGCGGGCCTGGCCTGGATCTCCCGGTACGCCGACGGCGTGGGCCTGAACAAGAACCTGATCGTGCCCCGGGACGCCGCCGGACGGCTGCTCGCGCCCACCTCGGTGATCCGCGACGCGCACCGGCAGAAGCTGGTGGTGCACGCGTGGACGTTCCGGGCCGAGAACCAGTTCCTGCCGGTGGACTTCCGCATCGGCACCGACCCGAACGCGCGTGGTGACATCACGTCCGAGTACGAGTTGTTCCTCGACCTGGGCCTGGACGGCGTGTTCAGCGACCACCCCGACACGGCGGTGGCCGCCCGAGCCGCCCGCTGACCCTGCTCCGCTGAGACGGGGTGCCCGCCGTTCCGACGGGCACCCCGTCCGCGTGCCCGGTCCCGTCGCGCTCGTGGAGGGACTTCCTCGTCGATCTTGGACTTGTGGTGCCTCGCGTAAGCCGCGAAGCGGGCATCTGAGGCGCCACAACTCCAAGATCGGCGGGGCGGGCGGGGCGGCGACGGGCGGGGTGAGG